>JBEKOS010000210.1:0-7416 GCA_049521535.1 Terriglobales bacterium
CTCTGCCTGGCGCAGGATTCTTTCATAATCCACGCCGGCATAGATGACTCCGCCCGTTACGATATGCGGTTCGTACTCTTCGCATTCCTCGATCGTGCACTCGTGCTTGGTGAGATCATCGAGCGTTCCAAATCGCTGCACTGCCTGTTTGGCCAGGTCGCCATACGGCATGGGATGCCGGATCGCCACCGGATTCCATCCGAGTGCGCGCAGTTCCCGCGTTACGGCGCGTGAAACCGGGCTCTTGCCGCACCCGGTCCGCACGGCGCAGACCGAAACCACGGGAACCTTGGAGGGCAGCATGGTCCGCTCGGCGCCGAGCAGCCAGAAATCTGCGCCCGCGGCGGCCACGCGCGACGCCAGCATCATCAGCGTCTGGTGGTTGATGTCACTGTAGGAAAAAACGCAAACGTCCACGCGCTCATCGCGAATCAATTTCTCCAGGTCTCTTTCTTCCGCGATCGGAATGCCACGGGGGTACAGGTCGCCTGCCAACGCGGCAGGGTATACTCGTCCGGCGATGTCCGGAATCTGAGTGGCCGTAAACGCTACAACCTCGTATTCGCGGTTCCCGCGAAAAATTACATTAAAGTTATGAAAATCTCTGCCGGCCGCGCCGACGATGACTACGCGCTTCATGTTGTTCTCCTTGAAGTCATGGTGATGCCAGTGAAGCTACCATCAGGACTATACGAAACTAAGTTACCATTCCAGGCAGGTGATAGCCAGAAAATAGAGTGGTTTGCATAAGCTTTACGGTGAAGGTATAAGTATGCAATTACGCAGTGTTTCTGATATAAGAGAGGCTTCATGGATCGCAGAGACTTCCTGGTTACGGCTTCGCTTGGTTCCCTGGCGCTGGGCTTAGAGGCCGAAGGTCAGCAAAAGGCCGGCAGCGCTGCGTCCCAAAACTCTTCCGCAATTGGTGTCGCTAAGCGGCCGGTGATTATCTGCCGTCCGAGTGACCACAATGCCATCGACGAAGCTTACAAGTCGCTGCTTGACGGTGGCGATACGCTCGATGCTTGCATTCACGTAGGCAAGGCACAAGAGGACGACCCCAACGACCACAGTGTTGGACTGGGCGGCCTGCCCAACTCCGAAGGCGTGGTTGAACTGGACGCTTCCGTGATGCACGGACCAACGCGCCGCGCCGGGGCGGTAGGCGGCGTGCATGACATCAAGAATGTGGCGCAACTGGCTAAAGCCGTCATGGAGCATACCGGTCACGTGATGCTCGCGGGCGAAGGTGCAACCAGGTTTGGGTTTGCGATGGGATTCCCCAAGGAAAATCTGCTTACCGAAGACTCGCGGAAGATATGGCTCTTATGGAAGGAGTTCCATTCCGATCAGGATTGGTGGGGACCGGGCCTCGCCGATCCGAAGTGGAAGCCTCCGGCCAATTCAGGAGCTGGGATTTCGGGATGGAGAGATCCAGAAGCGAACGACGCGCAGCGAGTCATCGCAAAACTTGAGCAGGCGGCTGCCGATCTGGGGATTGCCGCGGAGCATCGTCGCACGGCCGCATGGCGGGTGCTCTATCCTCCTACAGGCACGATCAATATTTCCGCGGTCAATGCCAAGGGTGAGATGTCCGGCTGCACCACGACCAGCGGCTTGGCCTGGAAGATTCCGGGAAGGCTGGGAGATTCGCCGATCATCGGGGCAGGCTGCTACTGCGATCAGGACGTCGGCGCGGCCGGTGCGACCGGCAGTGGGGAGGAGAACATCAAAGTCGTAGGCGGGCACCTGATCGTCGAGAATATGCGGCAGGGCATGTCACCCCTGGACGCTGCCCTCGACGCGTTGCGGCGCATTGCCCGCAACTATAACAATGACATGGTGAAGCTGCGTTACGTGGACATGGTCTATTACGTTCTGCGCAAGGATGGCGCATACGCCAGCGTTTCTTTATGGAGCGGACCGCCCGAACATCCGCATCGCTTTATGGTGCACGATGGCGAAAAGCGCTTTGAAAAATGTGCCTTCCTGTTTGAGGGGGCTCCGCTATCGTGGCCGCCGATTCCCAAACTGCCAGCGGCTTCGTAAGATCTTTCACGGGAGAAATGCAGAGGGGCCGGGAAAATCGACAAAACACTCCAATAATTTGTCATCCTGAGCGCAGCGAAGGATCTATGCATTCTGCGTGCGCTGAAACAGCACACAGATCCTTCCGCTTCGCTCCGCTCAGCGTCAGGATGACAAGCGCTGTTCCGCCTCCGTTTTCCTCTGTGCCCTCTGTGTCTCTGTGGTGAAATGGGTTTTCTTAACGCAGCCGGATGACGCGCGCAACTGTCGAGTATTCATCCGTCCACACTTCATGCGGCCCGGCGGGTAGGGGTGACCAATGAGCAGTTCGCGACAAGGTCCCGAATGCCGCTGGATTACGCGCCAGCGCCACCCACATTGACGGCGACTTGCCCTGCTGTATCTCCGCAGTCGAGACATCCAAGTCCGCACGGCTCAGGGTTACCAATCCCGCGTCTGTCGCCAGGTCCGCAACCACCGGCCTCAAATCCAGGTAACGGTTTGAGATGTTGATGAGAATAATCCCGTTCTCCACTAGCTTCGACAGGTAGAGCCCCAGAGCTTCCCGGGTAAGGAGATGAACCGGGATGGCGTCGGAGCTGAATGCATCCAGCACCAACAGGTCGTATCCGTGATTGGGAGCATCCTTGATGCGCAGACGCGCGTCACCGAGCACGACGCTGTTGCTCCCGGGGGCGTCGCGGAGAAAAGTGAAATACTCTGGATCCCGCGCCAGATTCTCCACCGTAGGATCGATCTCGTAGTAAGTGAAGACCTGGCCGGGTTGTTCGTAGCCCAATATGCAGCCCGATCCCAGACCAATCAATCCGACCTGCTGGAACCTCGAGGAAAGCGCATTGAAGACATCACCCACCGGGCCGGAGCGCGTGTAGTAGATTGCCGGCTCAAGATGATGCCGGGGATCGAGGAATTGAGCCCCATGCACGGTCGTGCCGTGCTGGAGCAAATGGAGCCCGCCGCCGTGCGTTTGCAGAACGCGGTAAACGCCAAAAAAACTGCGCCGCCGGGCGAGAACATCGCCCACCGGATTCTGGTAAAGCATACTGGCCAACAGCATGGCCGCCAGACCCAGGGCAAATCGCTTCGGGCGCCGCCCAAAACTGAGGCAGAGGAAACCGACCGGAGCAAATGTGGCTACCTGCATCCAGTAACCCATCCCGACTCCAACCGCCGGCAAACCCAGAATCAGCGCGACCATCAAGACGGCGAGTGCCACCGGCCATGCCCAGTCTCCGATCGTCAGTTTCCAGTCGCCGGTTTTGTTTTGCCCAGGATTTACTCCTGCGACTGGTTCTGCTGGCGACTGGCGACTGGCGACTGGCAACTGGTTTGGTCGGAGCATTGCCGCGAGTATCAGAGCGATGGGATATTCCAGGATGGTGTTGAAAATCAGCGGAGCAATCAGGGCGTTGAAGGCCCCGCCCATCACGCCGCCAAGAGAAATCCAGAAATAAAAGCTGGTAAGGTATCTGGCCGGTGGACGGCTCCGCGCCAGTTCTCCGTGACAGACCATGGCAGCGACGAAGAAGGCGACAAGCTGCAGAGGGATGATCACGAATATCGGGTGGTTGGCGCCGGTCAGCACAATGATCATGGCGATCAGCACCCACATGGGCATACGCTGCACCAACTTTTCATGCGATATATAGGTCTTTCGGGCAAAGACCAGAATGAAAGTCCCGATATAGATGGCCAGCGGAAGAATCCACAGCAACGGCAGAGGCAAATCGGTTGTCAAGTAAGAGGTGAGCCCCAGCATGAGGCTGGAAGGAACGAACGCCAGCGCAACCCAGCGAAATTTGCTGATGGCTGTTGGCTCCTGGCTCTCGGCGAGGGCCGTCGCCAGTTCTGGGCTGCCGGGGTGTTTCTCCAGCGGCTGGCGACTGGCGACTGACGACTGCCGAAGCGCCAACGACCCACAACCCAGCATCAACGCGACGTATAAGGCATAGCCCGCGGCCCACACCCAGGATTGCCGCGTGGACGTTAGCCCCGGCTCCAGCACGAACGGGAAACTTAGCAGACCCACCATGCTGCCCGTATTGCTGGCGGCATAAAGAAAGTAGGGGTCCCGGGCCAGGTGCGCGGTGCTGGAGCCATACCAGCGCTGCAGGACTGGTGCGGTGGTTGCCAACAGGAAAAAAGGCGCACCCACGGTGACCACGCTAACGGCGAGCAGCGCCCAGATGGGATTGGTGGAGGCGGGTGGCGCCCAGCCGTGGGGCAGTCGAATCGGCAGCAAGGCCAGAGGCAGGGCTGCCAGTATGCATTGCAAGCATATCTGACGACGTGAGCTCAAGCGGGCGGTGGTGAAGTGCGCGAAAGCGTACCCGCCAAGCAATACTGCCTGAAAAAAAACGACGCAAGTATTCCACACCGCCGGTGTTCCACCAACATACGGCAGCAGCATCTTGGCAAACATCGGCTCGACGAGAAACAGCAGGGCTGAGCTGAGAAAGAGCGTGATGGTGTAGAGGGTGAGCAACGCAATTTCGGAATTGGTAATTGGGATTTGGGAATTAGGAAGTGAACCTGCTGCGGTCTCCCCAAACAAAATCTAGAAAGTATAGCTTGGCATCCCGAGCGAAGCGAAGGATCCATGCATTCCACTACCGCACGCAAAATACGTAGATCCTTCGCTTCGCTCAGGATGCCAAATCTTCACTAGATTCTTAAATCCCAAATCCGAAATCCCAATTCCCAAATATGTTACGAGAAACGAATGCTGACGTCTGCGTCCTTGTCGAGGTGAATGCTGTCGACGAACCTGATCTTGCCCGTGTTCATCGTCATGATTACCGACGAAGTTCTTGCGCCTTCGCCGAAGAAGCGAACGCCGCGCATTAGAGCGCCATCCGTGACGCCGGTGGCCGCAAAGATCATTTGCTTTCCCGGTGCCAACTCCTCGGCAGTGTATTTCTTATTGGGATCCTTGATGCCCATTTTTTTCACCCGCTCCTCCAATTCCGGCTTGTGCAGTATCAGTCGTCCCTGCATGTAGCCGTTGAGGCAGCGGATTGCAGCGGCAGTAATGACGCCTTCGGGAGCTCCGCCCGATCCCATGACCGCATGGACGCCGGTACCAATGACGGCTGCGGCTATACCGGCAGACAGGTCGCCGTCGGTAATAAGGCGAATACGGGCGCCCGCCTGGCGAATCTCGTCAATGAGCTTTTCGTGGCGGGGCCGGTCCAGCACAACCACGACCAAATCCGTCACCTGCCGGCCCAGGGCCTTGGCGATGTTCTGCAGATTGTCTTTGACCGGGGCGTCCAGGTCGACCGTACCTTTGCAGGAAGGACCCACCACGATCTTGTCCATATAGCAATCCGGTGCGTGCAACAGGCCTCCCTTTTCGGAGGCAGCCAGCACCGTAATCGCACCTGCCGATCCGGTGGCGCAGAGGTTCGTGCCTTCCAGGGGGTCCACGGCTATGTCGACTGCGGGCACCTCCATTTTGTCCGCGAATTCCGCGCCCACAGGTTCGCCGATATACAGCATGGGCGCCTCATCGCGTTCGCCTTCGCCAATGACAATCGTGCCCTTCATGGGCACCGTGTCCATGGTCTCCCGCATGGCCTCGGTAGCCACCTGGTCGCTCATGCGGCGGTCGCCCTGGCCCATGGTCTTGGCCGAAGCAATGGCGGCCATTTCCACCACCCGCAAGAATTCCAGCGCCAGATCGCTTTCAATGTTCACGCCGTAGCTTTTGGCCTTGGCAACGGATCGCATTTGCGTATTAGTTCCCATAATCTTCTCCTCGTGGAATAAAGGCGATTCACCGCAGAGGACGCAGAAGAGATCGAAGGCTCAAGAAAACAATTGAGAACAACGAAACGAAATCAGGCTTAGAAGATAAATCTCGTGATCTTTCCGGAGAGCGAGTCCTGGTTCCAAAATCCTTGTTTTCTCTGTGTCTCCTGCGTCCCCTGTGGTGAAATTCCTCAAAATCCATCCAGCCCGGTGATGCTGCTACCCAGGATCAGCGTATGTATATCGTGTGTGCCCTCATAGGTCTTCACCGATTCCAGATTGCACATGTGGCGAAACACCGGATATTCGTCGGCGATCCCGTTGGCTCCCAGGATGTCGCGGGCCATGCGCGCGCATTCGAGCGCCATCCAGACATTATTGCGCTTCGCCATCGATATGTGCTGGAAGCCTGCCTGATCCTGGTCTTTCAGCCGGCCCACCTGGAATACCAGCAGTTGCGCCTTGGTGATCTCGCTTATCATCCATACCAGCTTTTCCTGCACGAGTTGATGGCTGGCGATGGGCCGGTCATGGAACTGTTTGCGAAAGCCGGCGTATTGCAAGGCACAATCGTAGCACGCCATGGCCGCCCCGACTCCGCCCCAGGCAATGCCGTAGCGGGCCTGGTTCAGGCACATTAGCGGCGACTTCAGTCCGTCGCTCTTAGGCATCAAGTTTTGCGCCGGAATGCGCACGTCCTGCAAGGAAAGGCTCGAAGTCACCGAGGCGCGCAGCGACCACTTGCCATGCACGTCGGCAGTGCGGAATCCGGGACGGTCGGTTTCCACCAGAAACCCTCGAATTTTTCCGTCTTCCTCTTCGTTCTTCGCCCAGATCACCGCCACATCCGCGATGGAACCCGAGGTGATCCACATCTTCTCGCCATTCAGCACATATTCGTCGCCGTCCCGGCGCGCGCGGGTGCGCATGCCGCCGGGGTTGGATCCGAAATCCGGTTCGGTGAGGCCGAAACAGCCCAAGGCTTCGCCTGATCGCAGGGCAGGCAGCCATCGTTCTTTCTGTTCGTCGCTGCCAAAGGCATATATGGGGTACATCACCAGCGCCGACTGCACGCTGACGAAGGAGCGGATGCCGCTGTCGCCGCGCTCCAGTTCCTGCATCACCAGGCCGTATTCCACGTTCGACATTTCGGCACAGCCATAACCCTTAAGGCTGGCGCCGAAAAAGCCGAGATCGGCCATCGGTTTTACCAATTCCTTGGGGAATCGTCCGTCGCGGTTGCATTGCTCGATGATGGGGATGAGATTGTCTTCTATGAACTGGCGGGCGGTGTTGCGCACCAGGATTTCATCGCTGCTAAGCAGGGAATCGAACTGGATGAAATCGACGCCGCGAAATTTGAGGGCCATGAACGAAACGCTAACACAAAATTGGAATTAGCAGCCAAAAAACATCAGGCCAGCCATATGTGCTGGCTGGCCTGACGAGAGAAACCGATCTTACCTTTTCTCGCCTATTGCGACAGGCGGTAGAGAATCCGCTGCGCAATGGTCTGGAAGGCACTGTCCAAATCCGCTGCCGTTGGTGCAAAGATTGCCTCTCCAATCGGTAGACTTGGATTATATGTGGGGCTTCTCGGGTCGTTCGCGACCT
>JBEKOS010000211.1:0-7400 GCA_049521535.1 Terriglobales bacterium
ATGCGGACGGCCATGTGATCGCAGCCCTGGATGGCGGACGGCGCGAGGTCTTTGTTGGCGAATATGAGGTACACAGATCCCAACCAAAGCCGGTGCGGGAGTCTCTGGTAAGCAGGGAAGAGTTTCTGGCACTGTTGGACGCCCATGTCGACGCAGAGTTGATTTCGCCTTGCTCCGACCTCTGCCAACTGGCGAACTTCCATCTGCGCGTCCGCCAGATCGAATGGCCCGATGCCGGGCGAATGGCACGCGTTGGTTTTGACAGGATCTGCTCCGGCAAGACCATCAGCCCGGAAGCCCTGGAGGCAAACTATATCCGGAGGTCCGACGCAGAGATGTCTGCTTTTCCGCGCCCAAGATGATCAAAACTCGCGACGCCTTGGCTGCCGACATTCCAAAACTGCAGTTGCTGGAACAACAATCCGAGACTGCTGGCCATTGGCCGCCGGATAGTTACGCGGCGATTTTTCGGATGGATGCCCCTCGGCGCCTTGCCAGGATCGTGGACGAAGACGGCCAGATCCTGGGGTTCCTGATCGCGTCATGTTTGCCCTGGCAATGGGAGATCGAGAACATAGTTGTGGCCGCCGATGCGCGGCGCCGGGGGCTGGGCTCGCGCCTGGTTGGCGACTTGCTGGAACGGGCGCGAGATGCCGGCGTCAAACGGGTCTGGCTGGAGGTTCGCGAATCCAATCGCGGCGCAAGATCGTTCTACCTGAAGTTGGGTTTTATGGAGAGCGGTTGCCGAAGGAACTATTACACTGAACCCACTGAGGACGCCATTCTGTATCACCTTGAGGTCGCCAGCGTACCGGCGCTGTCGTGCAACTCGATGATTACGGGGGTAATAGAGGGATTGAAGCCGCACTGACCGTGTGTTAACGTTTTGTTAATGACCGAAAATCTGAGGAGGTCGATTGATGGTAACTCAGGCACGCGACCTGTTGTTGTCCGGCAATGAGGAATTCCGCAAGTTAACCGAAGAGCACCAGCAATATTCGAAGCGCCTCGAATCTCTTTGCGAGAAACGTTACCTTTCCGATGATGAAAAAGTGGAAGAAGTGCGGCTTAAGAAGTTGAAACTGCGCTTGAAGGACCAGATGGAATCCATCGAGCAGCGGTTCCGCAGCAATCAGAGCATAGCGTAAGTAAGAAAACTTGCGGGTCAGAAATGGGGCACCATTTAGCCTTGGTGCCCCATTTCTGCGCGCGATCCAGGCGCGCGGAATTAAGGCGCCATGCGTCTCCCGTATAATCAAACCGTTCCTCTTGAACTGAAAAATGGTACGCGACGGTTGGTATTACGGTTTCGGCTTTGGCCTGGTAGCAGCGATGGCGGGGTGGCTGGCGGGATGGCCGTGGGCAATTGTCCCACTTCTCCTCGCGGCCTTTTTTCTGTGGTTTTTTCGCGATCCTGAACGCAAAATCCCGCAGGAAGTTGGAATCATCGTTTCTCCCGCCGATGGAAAGGTAACCGCGGCCGGCGACGTGGAGATCGACGGCATCCCGCGAAAGCGCATCAGCATCTTTCTCAGCGTCTTCGACGTTCACGTTAATCGGTCGCCGGTCGAAGGGGTCATTGAGGCCATCGAGTACCAGCGCGGCAAATTCCTGAACGCCATGGACGCAGTCTCCGCCGATCAAAATGAGCAGAATGTTGTCATCCTGCGGACCGGGGAGCAAACGGTCGTCTTAAAGCAGATTGCCGGCTTGCTGGCCCGGCGAATTGTGTTCCATCGTTCGGTGGGCGACCGGGTGGAGCGCGGTGAACGGGTAGGGCTTATCAAATTCGGTTCGCGGACCGATCTTCTGCTGCCACCCGAAGCAACGATTCAGGTTAAGATAGGCGAGCATGTAAGTGGCGGCAGCAGTGTGCTGGCCCGGTTGTCTTTGGTGGCGCCAAGCGGGCGCCGGATTTGACCGAGAACGCTCGTCCCGGGTCTCCCGCGGGCTCGACCGTGGCGCTCGAGTAGCACGCGAATGCGAGCATCCTATGTCTTTGCAGCTCCCAATGCGGCGCCACGAAAACGACTCCTTGCGCAAGCGGCGCAAGGGGCTATACGTTCTTCCGTCTTTATTCACGTCATTGAACATCGCTGCCGGCTATTACGCCATAGCGCAGGTGCTGCAAGGCTCAGCCGCCGAGCCGGAGCACTTTAACAATGCGGCCAAAGCCATCGGCTTGGCCATCATGGCCGACGGCCTTGACGGCCGTATTGCGCGGCTTACCAACACCACCAGCGACTTTGGACGCGAACTAGACTCTCTGGCTGATGTGATTGCTTTTGGGGTCGCGCCTGCGGTGCTGGCCTGGACGTGGGGATTTCGCCAATTGCCTCCAGTATGGGCACCGGACCTCCGTTCCAATCTCATCCATCTGGGCGCCATATTCACGTTCGTATTCATGGTAGCGGGAGCCGCGCGGCTGGCGCGATTCAATATCCAAACCAATCCTCAACCCTCGAACCCCGGCCGGCCGGGCCGGAAGTATTTTGTGGGTATGCCGATTCCTGCGGGCGCCGGCGCAATCTCCGCAGTGGTCCACCTGTTCGATGGGCGGCCCCTTATTAGCTGGTGGCAATCGGTGGTTTGGCTGCTTTACGTTTCCGCGGCCGCTTTTCTCATGGTGAGCACCTGGCGGTTCTACAGCTTTAAAGACCTGAATTTCCGTTCGGCCCACTCGTATCGCCTGATCATCGTGATGGGATTGGTCTTTGCCCTGGGCTGGCTTTTCTCCGAGTACGTGCTCTTTGCGCTGGCATTCACCTACATGATGTCGGGCGTGGTGGTGCGCCTCTCTTCATTCTTCCGCCGGCACCCCAATCCGCCCGCTCCGCCTCTCCAATCTGCTTCGGAGTTGCAATGATTCCGCCGAGCCTGCGTGTGGCCATTGTCGGCAGTACCACTTTCAAGGGCAAGGAACTTGCCGACGTTCTCCGCGAGAGGAAGTTCCCCGCACGTGATATTCGCCTGCTCGATGACGAAGCTCTGGGCAAGCTGGAGAGTCTGGGGGATGAGGTTACGTTCGTGCAGAAAGTCGGCGCCGAACAACTGCAGAATGTAGACGTCGTTTTTCTTGCGTCGGAGGAAAAAGTCAGCCGCCAGCAGTGGACGACCATTCAGCCGTCCGGCGCCGCGGTGATTGACCTGTCCTACGGCCTGGAAACTGAATCAGGGGCGCGGTTGCGGGCGCCGTGGATCGACCGGGAATTGGGCCGTCTCTTTATGCCCGAGTTGCAGCCTGCGCCCGTTGTCGTGGCGCACCCTGCGGCGGTGGTGCTTGCTTTGGTGCTCCTGCGGGCACAGAAGGCTGGCCGGGTGCGTATGGCCGCGGCAACTGTGATTGAGCCGGCATCCGAGCGCGGCCGCTCGGGTATGGACGAATTGCACGAGCAGACGGTGAGCCTGCTTTCCTTTCACCAGTTGCCCAAACAGATATTTGATGCTCAGGTGGCGTTCAACCTGATTTCACGTTACGGCACAAACGCGCAGCCCCCTCTGGAGACGGTAGAGCGGCGCATTGCCGCACATTACGCCGCAATTACCGGAGGGGAAGCTCCCACGCCGGCGCTGATGCTGTTGCAGGGACCCAGTTTCCATTCCCATGCCTTCTCGATTTTTCTGGAGATGGAATCTGCGGTTTCGCTGGAAGGCATGGGCGCTGCACTGCAGGGGGAACACTTGGAAGTGGTTCCGGAAACTGAGAGTGAAGACGCGCCCAGTCCAGTAAGTGCCGCTGGAAAAGATGATCTCCAGGTGAGCGTACGCCAGGATCGGGAACGCCCGCAGGCCTTCTGGTTGTGGGTGGCCGCCGACAATCTGCGTACAGCGGCGATTAATGCCGTCGAATGCGCCGGGAACATGATTCCGGCGTTGCCCACGGGGACGGTGCAATGAGCGAAGTTGCCAGTCCCCAGTCGCCAGTCGCCGGCAAACAGCAGTTGCTCTCGGTTGTCCCATCCTTGTCGGCTTCAGCGAATGCCCGGCCCTTGTCGGCGGCTGCGCCTCCCTCGTCAGGGGTTGCCCCACCCTGGTTGGCGTCAGCCGACAAAGTGGGAAACAATAATCAGATTCTGGCGACCAGCGTCTGGCGGTTGGCGACTGCTTTCTTGCTCGCGACTTGCTGCTTACTGTTGGTTGCATGTGGTTATCACGAGGTCGGCGGAAAGTCAGTGCAACTGCCTGCCGATGTCCACACCGTCGCCGTACCCGCCTTTGAGAATCGGTCGACGGTCTACCATCTAGAGCAGGTCCTTACGGAAGCGGTGGTGCGCGAATTTCTGGCGCGCACCCAATACCGCGTGATTGCGCGCGAGGACCCCGAAGCGGACGCGGTTTTGCACGGTACCATTTTGAACGTTATTATTTCTCCGCTTACCTATGATTCGCAGACCGGAAGGGCTTCGACCGCTCTGATTACCATCGTGATGGGGGTGAAGCTGACGGGCCGTCAGGGCAAGGTCCTTTTTGAAAATCCGAATTATATATTTCGCGAGCAATACCAACTATCTCAGGACCCTGCGACCTTCTTCCAGGAGGAGACCCCGGCGTTCCGCCGCATGGCGCAGAACTTCTCCAACGGCTTGGTGAGCAATATCCTGGAGGCCTACTGATGCGCAGCTTTGCCCCCACCGAACGGTTCGTCTCGGAGATTCAAGCCCGCAAGCTGAAGCCCGTTTACGTGCTGGTGGGCGACGAGGGCTTCTTTCGCGCGCAATGCCGGAATGCCATCCTGCAGCAGTTGGTGCCGCCGGAACTGCGCGATTTGAGCATCTACGATTTCGATCTGGCGGAAACCGGACTGGCCGAAGTGCTCGACCGCGCCCGCACGCCTTCCCTGATGTCCCCGTTTCAGGTCTTTTTTGTAAAGGGCGTGAAGCACCTGTATGGCCGCGGCTCGCACGAGGATGAGTTCACCGCCATTCGCGAGTACGTTAAGAATCCCAATCCGGACGCGGTGATTATTTTCATCGCCGACCACATCAGCATTCCCGCCGACGCCCGCCGCATGGATTTTACCGACCGCGAGCGCTACCAGCGCATCCGCGATACCCTGGGCAAGTTCTGCGGCATAGTGGAACTGGCGCGGGTGGAAGAGAACGAAGCCGTCCGCTGGGTGGCCCATTACGGGACCGAGCATGGCTTTAAGATTGACGCCGATGCCGCACGTGAACTGGTGGATGCCCTCGGCGGCGAAATGACCATGATTGCCAACGAACTGGAAAAGCTCACGCTTTACGCCAGCGAGAGAAAACGGATAACCCTGGCCGACGTGGAGACCATGGTTCTGGCGGCGCGGCGGCGATCGCTCTACGAATTGACCGATGCGATCTCCGCCAAAGAACGGGTGCGCGCACTGGAAGTGCTGCAGGCGATGCTGTCTTCGGGAGACGGGGAAGAGGCTGCCATAGGGCAGCTGTTCATGCTGGCGCGTACCTTTCGCCAAATGCTGGTGATTCTGGAAAAGAATGTGCGGGATTCACGCGCGCTCTACCAGGTGCTTTGGCCCGGTTTTCGCCTGCCCCCATTCGCTGCCGACGATGTTATCCGGCAGGCCCGCCGCTACCAGAACCGCCGGGAACTGACGCGCGCCTTGCGCTCGATTGCCCGCGCCGATCTCGAACTGCGCTCCAGCCCTCCGAGCAAGCGCATGGTGCTCGAAAAGCTCGTGCTTGAACTGGCCTCCGAGACGCCGGCCGCAACCCCGATGTTCGAACAACAGAGTTTTCTAGTTTGATATTGGCAGAAGCGCGGCGTGCCACGAGCTCACTCGACCAAAGGTTGCCAAGATTGCCAAGGAAGGTTGCCAAGGTTGCCAAAGTGGAGTGAACTGGAGTGAACCCCTAAATTGAGACAGTCGTCTTGGCCACCTCGTACAGTGAAGGGGAGGTGAGCCATGCCGAGAAGAAGGCGATTGTGGAGGTACTCTGACGAGTTCCGGCGCGCGGCTCTGGAGCGGATTGCGAACGGTGAGCTGCAGAAGGACGTCGCCAGGGACTTGGAGATCGACGGAACCATGATAAGCCGGTGGCGAAAGGGTGGGCGCCGGGGGAGTAAAGCGTACTCAGGGTTGGAAGCCCGCGAAACAGCACCGGAGAGCGAGGTGCAGCAGCTCAAACAGGTGCTGGCTACCAAGGAATTGGAACTAAGTTTTTTCAAGGGTGCCTTGCAAAAAGTCGAAGCTCGACGCCAGCAGCAGTCTGGCGAGAAGGTGTCTACGACCAAATCCGCGAAGTGATGCCGTTGCAAGGAGCCCTAAGTGTCGAGCGTATGTGCCAATTAGCACCAGTGAGTCGAGCTGGGTTTTATCGCTACCTGGCGGAGGTGGACCCGCCTGGGATCGATGCGGAAATGAATTTGCGCTCCGTGATCCAGGAGATCGTGCTGGAGAATCGACGCCGCTATGGCTATCGCCGCGTGGGTTGGGAGTTGCGCCATCACCGCGGCTGGAAAGTGAATGACAAGCGGGTGCTGCGGATCATGCGGGAAGATAACCTGTTGAGCGTACCCCCGCGCAAGTTCGTCACCACTACGAATTCCGATCATGCGCTGGAGGTGTATGTGAATCTGGCCCGACGGATGACGCTGACGGCGATCAATCAGCTCTGGGTGGCGGATATCACCTACATCCGCTTGCAGGCAGAATTTGTCTATCTGGCCCTGGTGCTGGATGCGTTTTCGCGCAAAGCAATCGGCTGGGCGCTGGAGCGCAGGTTGCGGGCCGAACTGCCCCTGGCAGCGCTGCGGCAAGCGCTGGAGCGGCGGCAGCCGGCTCCGGGATTGGTGCACCACTCCGACCGCGGGGTGCAGTACGCCTCGGCCGAGTACATGGCGGTGGTGCGGGAGCGGCAGATGCTGCCGAGCATGAGTCGCCCCCGCAATCCTTACGACAATGCCCGTTGCGAGAGCTTCATCAAGACCTTGAAGCAAGAAGAGATTTACGCGAATGAGTATCGCGATCTCGAAGACCTGCGCGCCCATCTGGAGGTATTTATTGAGCAGTACTACAACCGGCAACGATTACACTCGGCGCTCGGCTACCGCTCTCCGGAAGAATTCGAAAGCGCCATGCCCGCCGGCAACGCAAATCCGATCCCAGCCGCGACGGTGAGATTTGCAGTATGAAGGCAAATACTAGCGCGACCCAAATGTGCGTTTACGGGTGGAAAGGCGGCTCGCGCCCTGGTGGGCGCGAGCCCGCAGGGAGAAACTCGCCTACCCACCCCCGGGTCGCTCGCCAGCGTTGCCCGGATTGTTACTACACCTGCGCATTACACGCAAGCTCCGGCTATCTCCTTGCTGGCACAAGTGGTACCAGAGCAGCGAGGCGAGGAGCAATGTGATTACATCGAATGGAGCAGATGGCCAAGGCCCGTGTCTCACCTGAGGGGTGCACCCCA
>JBEKOS010000212.1:0-7368 GCA_049521535.1 Terriglobales bacterium
AGGGTCGCGAAGAGGTGTGGCATGCCTCCCGATGGGAAGTGCTGTCGGAGGTACGCTTAAGGCCTTGATAACGCGCGCTACCAGGGAGGGCGAAGCAGCGCGCCGACTCCGCTCCACCATGGATAGGTACGCCTGCGTGACGCCAAGCTTCCGCGCAGCAGCTTCCTGCGTCAAAGAGGCTGCCAATCGGGCGTCATGCAGGTCTTTCCCAGTCATGTCTAAAATATAACATATCATGTTATATGCTCATACTTGACGAAGTACGGTACCGGTCCGCCGTCAACCACTCGTGCTTTGCGAAGGTGGGCATGGATTTAGAAACCGCCGCTTCTGTTCAGGGCGCGCAATCAATCAAGCGAAATTCATGCGGATGTGGGACAATAATGGACATTCATCCAACATGGTTGGCGAACGGCCAAAGGCGCCCGAAATTTGTTCTCATGAGTTTTATATGAATGACGATTCACGGCAAGATCGCACTCTTGATGATGGAACCTGCACATACTGCGGCGGTCAAATGGCGGCCAGCAGTCCCATATGTTTTGCCTGCGGCATGCCGCGGTTTAAGATGGATAGCGGCGCCGGTGCGGGCGCGGCAATTCCGCCCCCAAAGCCGATCGTCCCGCAAAAAGCTTACGTACCTGAGGCGCAGCACTATGCCGCCATACCGGATGTACCGTACGAGACCGTAGCGCCGCCGACCTTGGGGCAGCCTCCCGCTGAGGAAAGCCCTACCGGGCTCGCCAGTGTATCGCGAGAAACCTGGACCCGCATTTTTCGCTCGGCGGCTGCCGTGATAATCATTGCAGTACTTGCCTACGCGGTGGTTTTTGGCGTCGGGAAGGCCTGGCAGGCGAGAAATGATGTTCACGTGGACCTCAAGGAAGTAAGAACAAAACTGGACGACATCCGCCGGGAATATGTGACCCCGTCTCACGAGAACAGCATCCCCCATTACACCGCAACGGTGAAGTCCAGAAGTAATGTGGTCAAGCGTGTTTCCGTCGCGCAGCCAGCGCAGGCCAAGTCCGCCGCGGCAATGCAGGTGCGGGCGGTACAGACTTCATCCGCCCCCATTGGGTGCGGACCGGGAGTATTGCAGGTCCAGATCGCTCCAACCTCACCCGCGCCTGCCGCTGCTCCGGCAACTCCCAGGAATTGACCACGGAAGACACGGAAATCAAGGAAAACCAACTACCGGTCCTGCGGAGGTTGGCAGTGGGTCAATTTGAATAAGGAAGCGAGCCGGGAGCACGTAAGGGCGTCGCAAAGTACGCAATCCCGCATTGCGGGACGGCTCGCTCGGATCCTTCGCTGCGCAAAGCGCGCTTGCTCAGGATGACAAATCAAACTGGGCCACTTCCCAAACAATAGCCCCTGCAAACGGTAGGGGGTCAGTTCGAAAAGGAAGCGAGCCGGGAGCGCTCTATCACCCCAACAGGCGCAAGCACGGCACCCGTTGGGGACCCCGATGACGACGCAAAGTACTCAACCCGCCACGGCGGGCGGTTCGCCCAGATCCTTCGCTGCGACCAGCCACCCCATAACGCACAAAGGGCGTGGGTGTAGGGGCCCCCGGCACCCTTGCTTGCTCAGGAGGACAATTCAAATTGACCCGCTACGCGGAGGTGGGCTCGTCGTTCCTTGTAACCCGTGTATTCCGTGGTGGAGTGACGGCTTGCTCGCTACTCCATGTCATGTTCGCCAGGGTTGTAATAGAAGCGGAAGCGCAGCTTGATGTAGGGACCCTTGAACTCGCCGGGCAGCGGAGGAAACGGATCCGAGGCGATAATGCCGCCCCAGGCAGCGCGGTCGAGCGAGGTGTCGCCTGAGCCAGCGGTAAGCTGCATTCCCTGGACGCGCCCATCTTTGGTGATAACAAATTCAATCGCGACTTTGCCGCGTTTCATCAACGGAGGCCGGGCGGCCTCGGGGATGATGTTGTACCAGTTGATGCGCACGTCATGCAGTACGCGCTGGAGGTAGGAGCTGAAATCCACTCCCATAGTGTCGCTTAGGATTTCAAGGTTGCCCGCATGGGGATGGGACCCGCCAGGTGCTCCGTAATCACCCCCTCCGCCGCGTCCTGTAGAGCCACCGGAACCGCCTGGCCGGGTGCCGCGCATGGCCTGGTTGATGGCATCCCGAGGGGACAATCCCCCGCCAAATGGCGAATCATTGCGCGCCGTCATCGGAGGAGCAGGCTCGACGAGATTCGGCTGTTGCTGCGGCGGTGGAGGCGGGACCACGCCGCCGGACGACGGCTGCCCCGCGGTGCCCTGGGCCGTGGTGCCAGCGGCTGGAGCCCCGCCGGGGGCCGGCTCCGGACTCGAAGGTCCGGGAGTGCTCGTAGTTCCCCGGCGCGCACTATTGCGGATATCATCGAGCGTTTTCTGGTCAATGGTTGGCCGCTTGGTAGTAGCGATGCGGTCCTTGTCGGAAACCACGTTGGTTTCGGGACGCTTCAACAGCTTCTGCGCGTCCGGCGGCAAATCAAGATAGGTCAGTTCCTTGCCCGCCATGAGTTCGTCGGCAGTCTGGATCGGGATCGGCTTGCCGAAATCCGCCCACTTGGGAGAAGTTACCAGGAGCACTACGACCGCCATATGAATCGCCAGCGACATCCAGTAGGATTCGCGCCGGCGGGAGCTCTCCAGGTCATCCTGTAGCCGCAGCAGCAACTCCGGCACCACGGGATCCCGGTCTGCGGCGGAAGCCGTTGGTGGTGCGGGCGGGATTTCAGTCGTAGTTGCCATCAGGAATAGTACTCAGTACTCAGTTGTCAGTACTCAGTTTTGCGCACTCAGCGGGCATTTGCGGCGCTCTACCTTCCATTCTAAATAGTAATTGTTGCGGTCGCGAAAAAAGCAGAAAACTCCACTAACAGCTAACCCTTTTAGGGAACTGAAGTTTGTAAAAAAATGTGGCGGAAGCAGCAAGGAGTAAGTAGCCAGCAGCCAGAAAGATCGGAGGATTCGCCCTAAGACTGAGCAGTGAACGCCGGCTACTAAATGCCGATTCTCTGCGCGTGTTGGGCGATTGCCGCCAGAACGTCCAGGGCGACCGCCAGAGCCCGGCGGCCGTCTTCCAATGGCACCAGCGGAGGCGTGCGGCGACGTACTGCGTCGAGAAAACTACGCAGCTCCGCCCGCAACGGCTCTTCAGGTTCGGCTTTGATCTGCTTTGGCTGGATGAGGTCCGCGACGGCAGGCGGGTTGGTTCTTGCCGACGCCGCGGCCTGAGCGGCTGCGGCCGAATCAACGGTAACCACCAATACGTCCTGGCGCGTGTAGTCAATCGAGATGTACTGGCGTGGCTGGAAGAATCGCATCTTGCGTATGCGTTCGGTGGATACCCGGCTGGCGGTGAAATTGGCCACGCATCCCGACTCGAACTCCATGCGCACATTGGCAATATCCACCTTGCCGGAGAGTATCGGCAGGCCCACGGCGCGAATCTCCTTCACCAGCGAGTTCACGAAGGTCAGCACCAGATCGATATCGTGAATCATCAGGTCGAGCACCACGTCCACGTCGAGTGCGCGGGGGGTGAAGAGGCTCAGCCGGTGCACTTCAAAGAACATTGGCCGGGTGATCAGTGGCAAGGTGGCTCGAACGGCGGGGTTAAATCGCTCGAGGTGGCCGGCTTGACCGATGCGATCATGCTGGCGGCACAGACTGATCAGTTCGTCGGCTTCCTCCAGGGAAGGCGCCAACGGTTTCTCGATGAGCACATCGATACCCGCCTGCATCAGAGTACGCGCCACTTCAAGGTGAGAAGTGGTGGGAACGGCTACAGAAGCGGCATTCGGCTGCGCAACCGCGATCATTTCCTCCAGCGAGCTGAACGCAGGCACGCCAAATTGGCCGGCGACAGTGCGTGCGCGGGCCGCATTGGTATCCAGCACGCCGACCAGCATCACGCCCTCGCCCTGCTGTTGCAGCTCGCGATATACGCGGGCGTGGTTGCGTCCAAAGGCGCCCGCTCCGGCCACCGCAACTCGAATTGGCGCTCCAGCAGACAAGCTTTGATTGTCGCAGATTTGGCGTCCTCCCACGTTAACCGCCCACGCGGGACTCAACGGGGATCGGGCATGATTTCCCCAGGTTGGAACCTGAGGCTTAATTCACTTGGCCGCTTCACGACCGATGCAAGACGCAATGAACGCTTACGCGTCTACGTCGCCGGTCAGCTTGAGCAAATGATTCACTTTGGCGACCAGTTCCGGCAATCCGAAGGGTTTGAGGAGAAAGTTGACCTGGTCCGGGCGAGTGCCGGAGCGAAACAGCATGTCGTCCGTATATCCCGACATAAATATGACCTTCACCTTGGGATGGTGTTCCCGAATCCGCTCGGCCAGCTCAGTTCCGCGCATCCCGGGCATCACGACGTCGGTGAGGAGTATATCCACCCGGTGGTTGTTTTCCTGGCAAGCGCGCAACGCCTCCAAGGGGCTCGGCGCGGCAAAGACCTGGAAGCCATTCACGCCCAGGTATTCCGAGATCGCTTCGCGCGTGGGGCCCTCATCTTCCACCACCAGAATGTTGGTTCGCAAATCAGGGGCTGTCCGTATGCGCTGCGCTTCCTGCGGGGCAACTGGCTCGGCCGTATGAGGCAGGTAAATGTGAAAGGCAGCGCCCTTGCCGGGTTCGCTATCAACTGTGATAAAGCCATGACTCTGTTTCACAATGCCGTATACCGTGGAAAGTCCCAAGCCGGTGCCCTTTCCCGCCTCTTTGGTGGTGAAAAACGGTTCGAACATGCGTTCCTGAATTTCAGGGCTGATGCCTGTGCCCGTATCGGAAACCACCAGCACGACAAACTTTCCGGCGCGTGCTTCGGGGTGGGCATTCACAAACTTGTCATCCAATTCGACATTGCCCGACGCAATCATTAATCGGCCGCCTTCGGGCATGGCGTCACGGGCATTTACCGCAAGATTGAAGATAATCTGCTCGATCTGGCTGGGATCAGCGACGATGGACCACAGGTCATCGGTCGCGGCCACCTCCAGCTTGACGTCTTCCCCCAGCAACCGCGGCAGCATCTTTTTCAAGTCAGCGAGTACCTGGTCCAGGTTCAACACCTTCGGTACGATCAGCTCTCTCCTGCTGAAAGCCAGCAATTGCCGGACCAGGGCGGTTGCGCGATCGCCCGCTGCCCGAATCTGTTCGATCGGGCGGCGCAGCGGAGACTCTCCATCCACCTTGTCCAAAACCATGTCGCTGTACGACTTGACGATCATGAGTATGTTGTTGAAGTCATGGGCAATTCCGCCGGCCAGTTTGCCCAGCGCCTCCAGTTTTTGCGATTGCAGCAATTGCTCCTGCAATTTACGCGCTTCTGTAAACAGAGTGCGGTAATTATGCTCAGACTTCCGCAGTTCATCCTCGACCAGCTTGCGCTCCGTGATGTCGCGCGCGTTTAACACGATTACCTGTCCACCCTTGCCGTCGGGAACGCAGGCCCCCAGCGCCTCCACCACTTTCCAGCGGCCGTCCTGGTGCGACATACGGCATTCCAGGCGCTCTACCGTGCCCGGAGCCAGAAGCACCTTGCTCAAGGCAACTCCGGCCTTAAGGTGGTCTTCCGGATGAACGTATTGGAAGACGTTCTTTCCGGTTAGCGACTCCGGTTTGTATCCGAAGTTGGTTTCGATGGACGGGCTGGCAAAATGCAGGGTCCCGTCGGTCCCGGCCACCACGATCACATCAAGTGCGTTTTCGATCAGCGAGCGAAAGTACTTTTCGCGGTCTTGCAATGCGGCCTCAGCGCGCTTTCTGCCGGTAATGTCTTCAACAAAGCCTTCGAAGGCGGTTTCGCCAGTGCGATCGTGGCGCACGTGCGCGCCTATGCGGACGTGGATTTCGGCTCCGTCTTTTCGTTTCCAGGTGGTTTCGAAATTGCGCAGCTCGCCGGCCTGCAGCAGTTTTTGCACGGCGGCGGCCCGGTCTTCGGGGTTGCAGTAGATCTGGGTGGCAATATCAAGAGAAAGCAGATCCTCTTCGGAGTCATAACCGAGCATGCGACAAACGGCCGGATTCGCGCTGAGGAATCGTCCCCCGGGCGTCACGCGGTAGATTCCAATCGGCGCGTCTTTTACCAGCGCGCTCAGGGTGGCTTCGGAACGCGAAATTGCCTCTTCCGCCCGCCGGCGCCCGGTGACATCCACCTTGATGGCGATGAAGTGAGTAACGTCGCCCGCTGCCGAACGAACCGGAGTGATCGTCATCTCTTCCACATACTCGCTGCCGTCTTTGCGCCGGTTGGTGACCTCTCCCTGCCAGACCTGGCCCGACGCAATCGTCCCCCACAGACCGGCATAGAATTGCGAATCATGTTTACCGGACTTGAGGACCCGTGGGTTGCCTCCCACCACCTCCGCGGCACTGTAGCCGGTCAGCTTGCTGAATGCCGGATTTACCCAGGCGATTGCGCCCGAGCGATCGGTGATGACGATGGCATTGGCGGCAGCGTCGAGTGCCGTTGCCTGCAAGCGAAGCTGCTCCTCAACCTGCCGGCGGGACTCAATCTCTTTCAAGAGCTCAACCCGGGACCTTTCCATACGGCGGTGAATCACCGTGCTTAACAGGCCGCCAAATGCTGTGCAAAAGAGAACCGTAGCCAGGTGCGATTCCCAGGTAGAGAGGGAGGGTAACAGCAACTGCCGGATGACCTCATAGCCGGACATGACGAGCAGAATCAGCAGTGTTGCCCGCGCGGGTTTTGGGAACTGGACAGCCATAACACCATCAGGCGAACCCCGCCGCCTGTGTCAACCCGGCGATTCGGCGCCAGAACGTTCACCGCTAACTTGCATTAAGCCCGGGAGAGTCTAACGAACCCGTGCTCACCGGTCCCACTGAAGGCTATGATGCGCGCAAGGATTTTGGCGCGTTAGGATGCATGTCACAACCTATTGTGATTTGTATCACATTCGTACGCTATAAGCTTGTAAGACCGGGTTTCAGGGCAAGGGAGTACTGCCAAGATTAGCGCGGCGCATCTGCGCGTGCAGGGCTGCAGGCGGCTGTATGTAATTCGCGCAGGACGGCATAAATTTCTTCCCCACCCTCCAGCACGCCGGGATCAGAGCAGGTCAACCGCGGCTGCCCGTGCAGGCTTGCCTCCAGGCGGGCAACGGGTTGATCCAGTTGAAATGCAAACTCGCCGTGGAGCTTGGCGTAGCTGGCGCCGCAGAGAATCACAACCTCGGCTCCAGTTGCGCTGGCGCCGCAATAAAGGAAACGGGCGTCTGATTCCAGATTATTCCAGTGCCAGGGTCTGGCGGAGACGGCGACAAAAAGCCGGTGGATATCGCCACTCTCAACCAATTCGCAGGCATAAACGCCGCCTTCCGAAATTCCG
>JBEKOS010000213.1:0-7340 GCA_049521535.1 Terriglobales bacterium
TTCCAGCGTCCCCAGGAAACGCAGTGGTGAAGCGGAAGGCAGGGCACCGCAATTAACCGCCAGCCGTAAAAACAGCTCAAGACCGACAATCGCCTCGTGGTCGAGCCAATAATAGATGTTGCGAGTGAGATAATCGCGCACTTCGGCTCCGCTTAAACCCACCTGAGTCGTCCATTGACTGGAAATTGCGGAAAGACTTGCAGGCTCAAGGCCATGATCGCGCGATGCCTGGAAGATTGTGGAGAGCTTCAAATCAGGGGAGGCATCGCGAAGCGCCGCCAGCCGTACTGCCCATACTGCGAATACAAAGGACTTCGCGGTCAGCCGTTTCCATTCCTCCGCCAAATCCCAGGTGAGGTAGCGCTGCCGGTCAACCGTAAAGGCAGGGTCGCCAATGATCAAGGCAGCGTCGCATTGGGCGAGCATAATTTCCAGTCGCGGCGGCACGGGAACGAACTCCGGCGCGTGACCGAACCACTGGTGGAACAGTACCTTGGCCAAGGCCACGGACGTGCGTGAGGACGTGTCGGCGGCTAGGGTGCGCACTTTCTCGAGCGGAGTATTGCTGATCAGTAGAATGGAGCGCACCGGACCCTGGGCGGCTATGGCCACATCCGGAATAATCGCCAGATTCGGGATGGTTGCGTAAGCGGCCACCGGAATGATTCCGATGTCGGCCTTTTCTGCGCGCAATGCCTCTGCGCAGGACGACGGCAATGTGTACTCGACGTCGAAGTTCTGACTCAACCATTCAGGAAGCTTCCGCGGAGTTCCGCTTATCGATGGGACCGCCCCGTGATCGAAGTCCCACATGAGCGGGGCGGTGTTCAAAAAAGAAATCGCGGAAATACGGAGCTTGCGCATGCAAACCAAAATCTACCACAGGCGGGTTTGGAGTCGGCAGTTTGCGGTTTGGAGCCAAGCTAGTTTGCAGTTTACAGTTTGCAGCCAGGCAAGTTCGCGGTTGGCAGGTTGCGGTCCGCTACCGACCGGCGTTCTGGCTGCAAACTCCAAACCGCAGGCTGAGAGCTCTTACCGCCGCCTGCGAACTGAGAACTTGGCCGCTGTGGTAGATTTCTCTACAGTCGAAGGGAGGGAGAATTGACGACGGCTTCACCCCAGCATCAGGCTAGCCGCAAGCTTTACTGGATTGCACTGACGCTTACTACCGGACTGGGAGCGACGCGGTGCCGCAACCTGGTGACGCATTTTGGCGGCGTGGAAAACGTGTTTCATGCCGGGCTTACGGATCTGGAAGGCGCCGGACTGGCGGCGCCATCGGCGCAGGCGATCGCGAACGGCAAGTCGCTGGCAGCCGCCGAAGAGGAAATGATCCGCGCCACCAGCATCGGCGCAGAAATTGTCACGCTGGACGATGAGGCGTACCCGCCGCAACTGAATGAAATTTATGATCCTCCGCCGTCGCTCCATGTGCGCGGCGATGTCTCCGTGTTGACGGAGCCGGGCATTGCGATGGTGGGCACGAGGCATCCGACGCCGTATGGCCTGGGGATGGCCGAACGCCTCGCTTGCGACCTTGGCGCTCGCGGCCTCATCATATTCAGTGGAATGGCGCGCGGGATCGATACCGCCGCGCATCGTGGTTGCCTTGCCGGTAAAGGAAAAACGGTAGCGGTCTTCGGCACCGGCGTCGATGTAATTTATCCCCGTGAAAACGAGAAGCTGGCCGGCCAGATTATTGCCCAGGGGGGCGCTCTGGTCAGCGAGTTTGCCGTTGGCTCTTTTGCGGCGCCGCAGAATTTTCCCATACGCAATCGCATCATAAGCGGATTGGCGGCAGGGGTCCTGGTGGTGGAAGCGGGTGAATACAGCGGCACGCGCATTACTTCCCGCTGCGCGCTGGAGCAGAACCGGGAGTTGTTTGCGGTGCCGGGCAACGTAACCAACCGCAATTCGTGGACTCCCAACACGCTGATCAAGCAAGGCGCCAAGCTGACGGCAACATGGGAGGATGTATGGGAAGAGTTGCCGCCCGCCATTCGGTCGCGACTGGCGCCGGCTAATGCGGCGACTGCCGAAGCTCCACCGAGTTTATTCGACGCTGCAGCCAACATGTCGCCGCACGAGAAGCGAATATTCGGTATGTTAAGGGCGGACGAGGCCGTGCACATCGATCAGATCGTGGAGAAGCTGGAACAGCAGATTTCATCCTCGGAGATTTTCGCGGCGCTATTCGAACTGGAATTGGCCGGCAAGATTCGGCAGTTACCGGGGAAGAACTACGTGAGGGTCTTCTGAACTGGCCTGAACCGGTTGTGGTCAGTTTTATTGACTAGACAATTTTATTGACCTAATCTAGAATGCTTCTATGCAGACTATCAATGCCTCAAAGTTTAAGGAGCAATGCCTGGCCCTGCTGGAAGACCTCGATCCGGATGGAATCTTGATCACGAAGCACGGCAAAGCGGTTGCTCGTCTAATTCCAGCGAGTTCGGAATGCGCTAGCCTCATTGGCAGCATGAAGGGAAAGATCAAGATCCACGGCAATATCATGTCGACTGGAACGAAGTGGAATGCTCAATCTTGACACTCATATTCTGGTCCAGGCGCTGCAGGATGAATTGACTCCGGCTGAGCACCACCTTTTAGCCCGAAACTCATGGAGCGTTTCGGCGATAGTACTTTGGGAGTTGGCTAAACTGGCACAGAAAGGACGCATTTCGATCGATCTGAGTTCGCCGGATTTTACGCGCGCTCTCGCAAGAATTTATGTCTGGCCGCTGGACTTGAAAATATGCCGGACCAGCACGGAACTCGACTTTAAGAGTGATCCGGCCGATGAAATCATCGCTGCGACCAGCATTGTGCATAAACTTCCGCTTGTTACCCGAGACGAGAAGATTCTTGGTTCCCGGCTGGTTCCTTTTCCAGCGTGAATCATCTGCAACGCATAGCAACTGAAAAGACCGCGAATGTAACAAGCAGTTTTGTGAATGCCTGGGGTTCGTGGTAGCTTCTGAAATCGGGAACGACCGCAATCATACGAAGAGGTTTTCTTGCCAAAAGGATTAGTCATCGTCGAATCGCCGGCCAAGGCGAAAACCATCCAGAAGTACCTGGGCATAGGCTTCGAGGTCGAGGCTTCGCTGGGTCATGTGAAGGATCTGCCCAAGAGCACTCTGGGCGTGGATGTCAACAATGGTTTTGAAACCGACTACATCGTGATTCCGGGCAAAGAAAAGGTCCTCGCGAAGCTTAAAAAACTGGCCAAGAGTGCCGAAGCCATTTACCTGGCGCCTGACCCGGACCGCGAGGGCGAGGCAATTGCGGCCCATCTTGCGCTCGAGTTCACGAGCGACGGACGCAAGCGCAAGGCAGGCGACGGCACGTTCATCCACCGCGTAACGTTCAACGAAATTACCAAGCGCGCTGTGCAGGAGGCATTCAAGCACCCGCGGCCGATCGACGAAAATCTGGTGGATGCTCAGCAAGCTCGACGCGTGCTGGACCGCCTGGTTGGCTATCAGGTCTCACCTCTACTTTGGGACAAAGTGCGGCGAGGGCTCTCTGCGGGGCGTGTGCAAACGGTGGCGCTACGCCTGATCGTGGAACGCGAGCGCGAGATCAAGGCCTTCGAGAAGCGGGAGTACTGGACAATTGATGCCCACCTTGCCTCCGCCAAGCCGCCCGCCTTCGATGCTCGCTTCATTGGGCGAGGGGAAGAGAAGCTTGAAATCCCTAACGGCGAGGAGGCGGAGAGAATCCGGCAGGCGCTGGAGAGTGCAATCTGGAGCGTAGCCACCGTTGACAAGCGGGAGCGCCGCCGTAATGCCTCGCCACCGTTCACTACCAGCAAACTGCAGCAGGACTCGTCACGCAAATTGCGCTTCAGCGTAAAGCGCACCATGATGATCGCGCAACGCCTGTACGAAGGTGTCGAACTGGGGGACGAAGGTTCGGTCGGCCTGATCACCTACATGCGTACGGATTCCGTGCGCGTGGCTAACGAGGCGCTGCAGGAAGTGCGTGAGATGGTGGCCTCGGATTACGGGCCTCAACACCTGCCCGAATCGCCGAACATTTTCAAGGAGAAGAAGGCAGCCCAGGGCGCACACGAGGCCATTCGTCCCACTTCGGCGCTTCGCCATCCGGACGCGATCAAGCAATACCTCAAGGAAGATGAATACAAGGTCTATAAGCTGATCTGGCAGCGCTTCGTCGCCTCCCAGATGAATCCGGCAGTATTTGACCAGACCACCATCGACATCGACGCAGCACCTGCGGGAAAGGGCATGGTTGCGTACCGTTTCCGTGTTACCGGATCGGTGATGAAGTTCGACGGTTTCCTGAAGGTTTACGAAGAATCGAAGGACTCCAGAGATGAAGAAGACGAGGCGCTTAAGCACAAACTGCCCCCGCTCGAGGCTGGCCAGATGCTGACGCTGAAGGCGCTAACTCCCGAACAGCATTTCACCGAGCCGCCGCCTCGCTTCAATGAGGCCTCGCTGGTGAAGGAACTGGAGGAACGCGGCATTGGGCGTCCCTCGACGTATGCCACCATTCTCAGCACAATTCAGGACCGCGGATATGCCTCCAAACTCGGCGGCAAGTTCGTTCCGTCGGAAATCGGGTTCGTGGTGACCGACTTGCTGGTGGAAAACTTCAAAGACATTTTCGATCCGCAGTACACGGCGCGGCTGGAAGAAGAACTGGACGAGATTGAAGAAGGGAAGGAGAAATGGACCGATACCTTGTCTGAGTTCTACCTCAAGTTCGAGAAAGATCTGAACTATGCCCGCACCCACATGGAAAACCTGAAGCGGATGGAGAAGCCCACGGGTGAGAAATGCGAGCGGTGCGGCGCACCGCTGGTGATCAAGTGGGGCAAGCATGGATCGTTTTACGCGTGCAGTTCCTATGACAAAAACGACCCCAACTCCTGTTCTTTTACGCGCGAAAACCCCATTGACCTTCCCGATCTGGACTCCGCGGATACGCAGGAGACATCGCAGGAAGAGTATTGCGAAAACTGCGGCCGGACAATGGTGCTCAAGCGCGGGCGCTTCGGCCAGTTCATGGCGTGCACTGGATATCCGGACTGCAAGACCACCCGGCGATTGGACCAGCAAAAGAAAGTGCCGGATGTGCCTCTCGAGGAAAAATGCCCGCAGTGCGGACGAAATTTGCTGCTGCGCCATGGCCGTTACGGCGAGTTCACCGCCTGCTCGGGTTATCCCGAGTGCAAGTTTGTCAAGCAGAATTTCATTGGAGTGAAGTGCCCGGATTGCGAAACCGGCGAACTGGTGGAGAAGAAGGCCCGTAAACGCGGCACTACCTTCTACGGGTGCTCAACTTATCCGGCGTGCAAATTTACCTCCGCGCAGCGCCCGCTGCCGGAAAAATGCCCCCAGTGCGGCAATCCCTATCTGGTACAGAAATTCAGCAAGGACGCTCCGGTCATCGCTTGTCCAAAGAGCGAATGCGACTACTCCCGACCGGGCGAGCCAGTGCCCGTGGGTGGATAGACGTCAGCTTAGGTATTCTTTGATGAACGGGTCCGCAGAGGTCACCATTTCCCTGGCCGATCCGTTAAAGACAATCTTGCCATCCTTTAGCAGCACGAACGTGGTGTGCACATTGACCTGACATTCGGCTTCGATGGGTTGCATGTGTCCGGTTTGCGGATTGAAGTAGTGGGAGGCCATAACAAAGGCATCCTGCAAGCGGTGCGTGACCAGCAGGGAGCTGGTGTGATACACATCGCGCTGTTTCACGATTAACTCAATAATTGTGGTGGACGTGACCGGATCCAGTCCGCCGGTCGGAGAGTCGTATAGGATGACCTCCGGCTGGGTTATGATTGCCCTGGCAATTGCCACGCGGCGGCGCATTCCCCCGGACAATTCGGAAGGCATCAGATCAAGGGTTTGCTCGAGTTCCACAAACCGGAGGGCTTCGCGCACTCTCCGTTCAACTTCTTCCGCCGCAACATTGTGTTCTTCGATTAAACGGTAGGCTACGTTGTCGCGCACTGTCAACGAATCAAAGAGTGCGCTTTCCTGGAAAACCATTCCGACCTGCCGGCGAACCTCGAATAACTCCTCTTCACTCATCCGCGTAACGTCCTGGCCCAGCACAAGGATACGGCCGCGGTCGGGCTTCAGTAGCCCAAGAGCCAGCTTCAAGATGGTGCTCTTCCCCGCACCCGCTACGCCGAGCAGAATCTTGCTCTCTCCGCGCTTGAGCGTGAATGAAATGCCGTCCAATACAGGCTTGTCTTCAAAGGAAACTACCACTTCCTCGAAGACAATGGCGTCGGAAGTCGCTTCCGCCACGCGCGTTTGCGGGGAAACCGTGGTTGCGAGGTCGGACATTTCAGAATCCGTTCAGATACACGGTCGATCGTGATTACAAGTTCGGAAACAGAATCATTAGGAAACGGGTAATGATCAGATCCGACACGATGAGGAACACGGAGGCCGCCACCACCGCCTGCGTGGTGGCTCGGCCCACACCCTGGGTGCCACCACTGGCGGAAAGTCCGTAAAAGCATCCCACCGTGGCCACAATGAAGCCGAAAATGACGGGCTTTACCAAGCCCATTAGAACGTCAGGAAAACCCAGAGATTGCCACGCAGAGCTCCAATACTGGTGGCTTGGCAGGCCGAGCAGCAATGCGTTGATTACGGCGCCGCCGGTGAGTCCAACCAGGTCGGAGATGATGGTCAAAAAAAAGAGCATAACCACGGTGGAAATCACGCGCGGCGTGACCAGTTTCTTGCCCGGATCGGTGCCGAGCGCTCGCATGGCGTCAATTTGCTCCGTCACTTTCATGGAGCCGAGTTCGCTGGCCATGCCGCTGGCGTTCCTGCCGCCGACCATCAGGCCGGTGAGCACCGGGCCGAGTTCGCGCACCATGGAGAGAGAAACGAGCTGGCCGATCAGCGACAATGAGCCGAACCGCTGCAGAGTATTGGCGCTCTGGAGCGCCAGTACAGCCCCAGTAAAGAAACCGGTCAATACCACAATTGGAAGCGAACCGACACCGATCAGGTCTGCCTGCTCAATGGTGTCGGCGAAATAGCGCGGCCGCCGAAAAAGATTGCCGAGCGCCAGGGTCGAGAGGTGAACGTACTCTTGAACCGCCAGCACTTTCTCTTTGGCAAATGCAGTTGGAGATATCAGTTCCATGCGGGTGCGAACCCAAGAAATATAACAGATTGAGCCGATGCCAACGGGTGGATTCTGCTTCTCAAACGTAGCTGAGACGCTCGTCCTTTTTGGTCATGTCCACAGAATCACAGGTTGTAAAGTGACGGAGTTGGTAATCAAAAGGCACTAAGTTACACGACGGAGTCTTTATCTAGAGAATTGGCATC
>JBEKOS010000214.1:0-7277 GCA_049521535.1 Terriglobales bacterium
AAACGCGTCAGACCTCTTCCCGTTAATTTGCCTGGCTGCCTTCCTGAGAAGCTGGCAAATTTTGTCAAGATGCAGTGTCAATAATTGTGAATGAATCATGAACTGGACTCGCTTCACGCCGGAAAGTGCTACAAGAAAGGTGCAGAACTATCAACTGGCCGGTTAATTTTCCTGCAGAGGTTGACTTCAAACGCGTGGCAATTTGTCTTGGCATGACTGCTTGCTGGGACAGATTGGCCCAACCTCTTTGCCTGTTCAATTCAATCGCCAAATAAAATCAGCACGTTGCGTGCTCCAGGTGACCTGGAAGCGCCCGTGCAATACACTCGGTGGCCATGGGTTTTTCCGGCGGGAAGGAGATAAGGAAGCCTGACAAATCAATCACGATTGACGAGACTGGTGATGCACGGGGTGACGCTTTGCACCTTCGTGATGTTGGAGTTCAGCCTGCGCAGCTTTGGCACGCCCGACTACCGGGCACTGGCCGCACTGCTTTCGGCTGCGGCTGCGGCTTCACGCTTGAAGATCTCGATTCCACGAATCGATGGCAACATCTCTGTTGGCATCCCCTTCATCCTGGCTGCGGTCGCCACGCTGAGTTCGTTTGAGGCAGTCCTCGTTGCCGGTTTGTCCGCGCTAATGCAGTGCCAGCCCCGAGCAGGCCACAAGGAGATAAGCACCAACCAGTTGGTTTTCAATGTCTGCAACGTATCCAATTCAGCCGCATTTGCTGCGTTGGCCTTTCGGTGCGCCCGGCATCTGCCGGTGGGGGCCGTTCTGCTGCCGGTGCTCGTCGCCGCGGCGGTATTTTTTCTGGCAAACACCGTTATGCTCGCGCTCGTGATTGCCATAACCGATTCGAGGAAGATCTGGCAAGTGTGGCGGGGAATTTTCAGTCTGACGTTTCCTTTCTTTCTGCTCAGTGCAGGTTTGGCCGCCTTGATGGCGGCGGCTACGCCCCACACCGGCTGGTATGCCTTAGGGACGCTCCCGGCAATGTACGGCGTCTATCGTTCCTATCAGATCTATTGGAGTGCACTGGAATCTTCCGGCGGGGACAGGATCATCGATACAGGGCTGCAGTCATCCAGGGTTATGGAGTCGGCGCCACTTCAGCAGCAATATTGCAATCTGTTTTGACGTGTGGGTCCGCCTGACAATTTCAAAACGCCTATTTCCGATGGACCTCCGGCGCCAGCACCGATGCCCGATGGAGCCCGGAGCATGGGGCCTGATTGGCATACCTCAGAGCGCCATCAGAAGCCTCGAACCCCAGTCCGTAGGTTGCAGATGACCCCCCTGTAGACGCCCCGTTAATAGTGTATGCAAGCCACGCACGGCATTTGCATCTGGGCGGCGGCCTTGGCAGGACGGTTGGATGGCGCTATAACCAGAAGCACGAGAATCAGTCGTCGGGTCCGCTCACGCCATGCAGGCTGCGCCTGATACATCCTACGTGTCTTCGTGCTGAATTCTGACTTTCCACTTCGCTTTCTGCCTGGGCAACGAGTATCCTCCGGCAAATGAAAAAGGGGAGCAATTCCGCAATGCGGAACTACTCCCGGCTCGCACCTCCCCAGTCACTGCGCCAAAAGTTTGATCAGCTCCAACTAGCCAGCCTGAGCGATGAGGTTGGTTTAGAGTGGGCTGTCGCTGCTCGTCGCCGACGCCGTCGTGTTGTAGCGGATCACGCCTGACTGATCGGTATAGAAGTAGCGGATGCCGGTTGAACCTACTACCTGCGGGGCCGCGCTGATGCTGTAGGTGTTTGTCGCCGACGTGAGCGTGAACACGTACCCGGCCTTCACCGGGTTTCCGCTCCCACCCAAAACGTTGTCAACCAGCCCGGCTGAAGTGGAAGTCGGGGTTGCGCTCCCGGACGGCGGTCCCAGGTTCGAAAACGCCGAAGCAAAGCCAATCGAAGGATATGTGGATGAGTATGTGATCATTGCCGTGTTGTAAGTACGGCAGGCGCCTACCGCTGAAGCTTCATTCGCCGCAATGCGCGAGCGCAGCAGGTTTGGAATGGCAATCGCAGCGATGATCAGGATGATCGCCACCACAATCAAGAGCTCAATCAGTGTGAAACCTTTCTGTTTGCGTTGCATGTCTGCTTTTCTCCTCTGTCCCTTTTTCTAAGCCTTAAAAACTTAAAAAAGCTGAATATGTTCTGCCATCAATTTGCTTACCCAATTCCCGGGGCGGCTCGCCACCGGACCTAACTGATGCTCTCTCTTGTCAGACGCGCTTGCTTCCAACTAGTTTAGAGCGGACTGTCGTTGCCTGTTGCAGTGCTCGTCGTGTTGTAGCGAATTACGCCGGAATCGTCCGTATAAAAGTACCGTTGGCCGCTCGAACCGGGAACCTGCGGCTGCGCAGTTATATTATAAGTGGCGGTGGTAGCGTTCAGTGTAAAGGTGTAACCAGATTTCACACAGGTCAAGCCGCCGGCGCAGCCCAAAACATTGTCAACCAGCCCGGCGCCGGCCGAAGTAGCCATGCTGCCCGCTGGCGGTCCTAACGCGGTGAAAGTCGTGGCATACCCTACTGTCGGAAAAGTGGTGGTGTAGGTGGCTTGGGCCGTGTTATAAGTGCGCATCGCGCCCACCGCAGAAGCCTCGTTGGCGCTGATGCGCGAGCGCAGCATATTCGGTATCGCAATTGCAGCTATGATCAGGATGATCGCCACCACAATCAACAGCTCGATCAGGGTAAATCCCGTTTGTCTCCTCATATTCCCCTAAACTCCTTCGTTTGTTCCCGTAGCGGGGACAAGCTACGCCCTGCCTTAAAGCAGCTTCCGTGCCATTGCCACCGTCGGGAAGGCGAATTGTTATGGGTAAACGGCAAAGCAATATGTTTCAATCAGTTAGCCAGAGTCACTCCCGCCAACGCAAATATCACTGGTTAGTTACTTTGGAGTGGGCACTGGCTTTGTTGCCAAATTTTGTCAACTTGCGTTACCAACATTTGTAAAGCAACTCGGTAAAACTGCACTGGACTCTGGCACTCTGGACCTACGATTTTGTCTTAAGCGGCAATTATCAATTGTGGTACTGTTTCTGTGCCGGACCTCCAATTTTTCCCAAAAAGTCGCTACGCTGGTAAGCGAGCTGAATGAAGATCTTGCCTTGGAGCCGGATAGCTTCCCACGAAAATCTCTTGCGGTTGACTTTTCTCGGCATTCTGGCTGCGTACCTCCCCACTGTCAATTTTGATTTCGTCTACGATGACGTACCGGGCATTATGCTCAATCCCTGGCTGCGTTCATGGTCGGGCCTTTGGTTAGCTTTTTCCCAGCATTCGTCCGCCTTCGTGGAGGGCGCGGTAGTTACGCCGGCCCGACATTACCGCCCCCTGTATCTTTTGTGGTTGTGGCTGGTGGCCAACGTATTTGGGTATGCGCCCGGCTGGTTTCATTTGTGGGCTGTTTTCCTGCATATCATGGCCACCTACCTGTCGTATCGGCTGGCCAAAGCGCTGCTGCGGGATGACCTTGGCGCCGCCATCGCAGCGCTGGTATTCGGACTGCATCCGACCAAGGTCGAGACCGTGTCATGGATTGCGGCTGCGGCTGAGTCCTTGATGGCGGTCTTTTTTTTCTCTGCCTGCCTCGCCTATCTGCGAGCTCGCGAGGACGCAGGAAAGCGGCGGGCTTGGCTGTTCGTCTTGTTTCTGAGCTCACTGGCGGCATTTCTCACCAAGGAAACCGCCGTGGTGCTTCCCGCCCTGATCATTGCTTTCGAACTTCTGGTCGCGCCCGCCCGCAAGGCGCGATTGCCGTTGCGAACGCTCTTGAAGCTGTCCAGCCCGGTTTGGGCTGCCTTATTACTGTTTCTCGCAATTCGCTTTCGCATTCTGCACGGTGTCGGTGATCAGGCTGCTGCCGCGCCATTGCGGGTCAACCTGTTCACTGCTCCAACGGCATTCTGGCTTTACCTGCGCCAATTGGTCTGGCCGGTGCACTTGAGCGAGTTCTATCCCATCACGGTGGTTGCCCATTTCTCAGTGCGCCAGGTAGTGCTGCCGGCACTGGCGATAGCTCTGTTAGCCAGTCTGTATTGGTTATGGGCGCGCCGATCGCCGGTACTGCAACTTGCGGCCGTATGGTATGCGGTTACCCTTGCCCCGGTGATTGCCGAGTTTAGCTGGGTGCAGTTACACGACCGGCACCTTTATTTGCCGTCGTTCGCCGTGGCTCTGATGGTAGCCGTCGCGTTCCGGCAATTCAAATGGCCGGGCCAAAGCAGGCCGGAAACTGCGCAGGCGATTGCCGCGGCGTCGCTGGGAATCGTTATGACCTTGATCAGCGTGCGGGAAGCACAAGTCTGGAATTCCGACTTGACTGCATTCACGCGCGCCGTCGAGGTTGCGCCGGCTAATACGGAAGCCGTTGACCTCCTTGCTACCGCATTTCGTAATAATGGCTCATCGGATAAAGCAGAGGCGACATGGCTGCGTGGTTTGGAGCATTCGCCGGCATCGCCGCGATTGAACCTGGCCTTGGGGAGCTATTATTACGAGATTCACAATTACGATCGGGCCGCACTTTATTTGCGGCGCGCATTGAAAGCGAGTCCGCGCATTCCAGGCGCGCTCTTCGAATTGGGCATCATCGAATGGCAGCGAGGAGATTCTTCATGCGCCGGACATCACTTGGCGGCGGCGGTTGCATTGCGACCGACGAATGAGGGATACAGGCGGGCACTTGCACAAATCACCGCAGTTCGCGGCGAAGAGAGTGCAGGCGGCGAAGGGAACCTGAGCCTAAAGGCCAGGAGCGCACCCGATGCGGAATGCAGTGCAGAATGACGAACGCAGACGCGAATGCCCCAGGAACAGCCATTGACGCGTGGCGATAAGCGCACGAGCAGTTTGCCGGCGGTGGAAGCCGATGTGTCTCACCAATCAAGCAAAGATCATGCGCCACGATTGCCTATATGGATGCTGATGTTGGTTGCCTTAGGTGGCCTGGCACTCTTCCTGCCGAGAATCGCAATCCCGCAGGGCTTTATCTTCGACGAAGTGTTTTATGTGCCTGGTGCTCGCGACTTGCTCGGAGAGGCACCGAGACTTGCAATCCCTGAAGGCGAAGTAAAGGAATCTCAGCGCCGGACTGCCTCTGTGCCCGAAGGGTCGCATCCTCCTTTGGGAAAATTCTTGATTGCTGCTGGCATTGCGGTCGCGGGGGATAATTCCCTGGGCTGGCGATTGATGAGTGCTGTTGCCGGGGCACTTAGCTTGACCGCGATCTACCTTTGGACATGGCTGCTGTTGGGGAGTCCCTCGTTGGCCCTCTGGGCGGCGGCCATGAGTGCTGTAAATAACTTGCTCTTCGTTATGGCGCGCGTGGGCATGCTCGATATCTTCTGCGTGCTCTTCCTTCTCTGGGCCTTGGTGGCGGTCACCGCCGTGTTGCAGCAACAAGTCTCATGGCGAGCGGGTCTTGCCGGCGCGGGCATCTTTTTCGGCCTGGCTATTGGCTGCAAGTGGCTGGCGCTGGCGCCCCTGGCTGCTTCGTTCTGCTTGCTGATTCTCTGGAGTTGCCGAAGTTCATTAGCGGAATCCAATGGCACCAAGCCTCTGCGATGGTCGCCAATGTTCGAAGCTATAGCCGGGCTTGTAGTAGTACCAGCCATTGTCTATGTTGCGACCTTCGTGCCTCTGGCATGGCGGATACACCAGCCATTTTCCTTGGGCTGGTTTCTGGAGCAACAACTGAACGTAATCCACCGCCATGTCGGGCATCAGGGTCCGCCGGTGCAGGTATCGCATTTTTACTCGTGGCCTTTCAAGATTTCTCCGGAGGTCTTTTATTATGGCGGCGAATCCCGCTTCATTCTGCTGTTGGGCAATCCCCTGGTCCTTTGGACTGGAGTGGTTGCAGTAGTTTTCTTGTGCTACCGGCTGGTAGCGGCAGCGTTCCTCCAGCGCAAGCTTGGCTTGTTGTTCAGCTCACATTTGTCCGAGGTGACGATATTGCTTGCGTATGCATCTCTTTTCTCGCTGTGGGCCATAGCACCACGCAAGACGATGTTTTACCATTACTACTTTCCCGCGGCGATGACGCTCGCGCCGGCGCTTGCCGTCGCCTTCGCGCGCATGCGGCCTAAGAAGATCTTTGGCCTGGAGGCGCATTCGTGCATGCTCCTCGGCGCGTCGCTAGTTTTCCTCGTATTCTTCCCCGGACTGGCTGCGATTCAGACGGGTTCCGGATGGATTATGCAGTTCTTCTTCAGCTAAGCCTTTAACCCTGGCTGCAAGCGGATCTAAACCGATCACCATGGGTCCAAACTGGTGATCAGGAGCACGATGCTCGTTTTTAAGCAGCGTCAAAACTGTTTGCATCGGTTTAGATCAGCGGTTAGATTCTTACCTTATGACGGAATACGAATCCATTGTTGAGCGCGAGCGGCAATTCCTTTTGCAAACCTACCTGCGGTATCCGCTAGCCATTGATCACGGCAAAGGCGTGTTTGTCTGGGATACCGAAGGCCGGCGTTATCTTGATTTGGTCGGTGGCTTGGGAGTTAATGCTCTGGGGCATGCCCATCCGCGCATCGTCAAGGCCATTCGCCGGCAGGCCGCGCGCTCCATTCATGTTTCCAATCTCTATTTCAATGAGTATCAGGGAAAGCTGGCGGAGCGGTTGTGCCGCCTCTCGGGATTGGACCGCGCATTTTTTTCGAACAGCGGTACCGAAGCCATTGAAGGCGCTCTGAAGCTCGCCCGGGCAAGGGGCCACCAGATTGGCGGCGATGGCAAGGCACACGTGGTGGCGCTGGAAGGATCATTTCATGGACGCACTTTAGGATCGCTCTCGGTAACGGGGCAGGAAAAGTACCGCAAGAGCTTTGAGCCGTTGCTCGAAGGGGTGAGCTTTGTGAAGCTCAATGACTCCGAAGGGCTCAAGGCCGCGGTGAACGACGAGACTTGCGCCATCGTGCTGGAGTCGATTCAAGGCGAAGGCGGAATCCGCGAAAGTTCGAGCGAATTCCTGCAAGCGGCGCGGGCAACCGCCAGTCGGCATCGCGCGGCCCTGGTGCTGGATGAGATTCAGTGCGGACTGGGGCGCACCGGAACGATGTTTGCGTTTCAGCAGTCGGGAATCATTCCCGACGTGGTAACTGTGGCCAAGCCGCTGGCCGCGGGTTTGCCGCTGGGAGCGTTTCTGGCACGTGAAGAATTTGCGGCAGCCATGGCCGTCGGCAAGCATGGCACAACATTCGGAGGTGGTCCACTCACCTGCCGGGTGGCTCTGGAATTCCTCGACGTAT
>JBEKOS010000215.1:0-11936 GCA_049521535.1 Terriglobales bacterium
TCTTTGGGGGAACACGGTGAGACGGAGCACGGTTTTTTTCTCTATAACGCGACTGTGCATGTGCCCCTGATTGTGAAACCGCCCGCCGGAAGCGGGATTGCGGCGGGGCGAAGAAGCGAGGTGGTGGAGACCGCGGCGGTTGCGCCCACGCTCCTCAAACTGGCAGGCATCGAGGATGCCATGCAAAAGGAGTTTCAGGCACCGGCGCTTCTGGGCGCGGACAGCGGCAAAGACCCGGCCTACAGTGAGACGACCTATCCTTTCAGTCTGTTTGGCTGGAGTCCACTGCACGGGCTCCAGAACGAGCGTTATCACTTTATCGAGGCGCCCAAGCCGGAGCTGTACGACCTGGCCGGCGATCCCGGAGAAACGAAAAATATCGCCGACGAAAAGCCGGCCGTGGTTGGGGTTCTGCGGGAAAAGCTGCAAAAGCTGATGGCTAGGAATCCATTGCAGGAGCCGGCAGGCGGAACGGGCACTCTGACTCCGGAGGCCCAGGAAAAGCTGCGGGCGTTGGGCTACTTCGGGTTCCACGCGTCGGTGTCGCCGGAAGCACTTAAGCATGGGCTGGCCGATCCGAAGGACAAGCTCTGGGAATTCACCACGATCATGAAGTCGGAGGATGCGTTTCAGCAAAAGCGGGGTGGCGAGGGAGAGGCACTGCTGCTGCAAGTACAAAAAAAAGACCCGAACATTGCCCTCGTCGCGTTCCTGCTGGGGGAAACGGCCTTGCGGCAGAAGAACTGGGATCGCGCCGTGCATCAACTACAGCGCTGTCTCGAGCTGAATCCTGAGTTTGATAGCGCGATGACCGCCCTGGCGCGTGCCCTGGCGCCGCTGGGGCGGACCGGCGAAGCGAAAGCCTGGCTGAAGAAGGCGCTGGAAATCAACCCGCAGAACTATACGGCGTGGTATCTGATGGGCCTGTTTGAACCTGAGGACAGTGCCGCCGCGCAAGCGGATTACAAGAAAGCCATCGCGATCCAGCCAGGTTTTATGCCGGCGCAGCGCGAACTGGGGATGGCGCTTCTCCATCAAAAAGAGTATGCCGCGGCGGCGCCTCATCTGGAAAAAGCTGTCGCGCTCGAACGGGGAGACGCGCAACTCCACAACTATCTCGGCATGTGCTACGTGAAAACGCAGCGCGCCGCTCAAGCCGTCAAGGAACACCAGCGCGCCATAGAACTCGATCCCAAACTCGCCGAGGCGCACATGAACCTGGCCTTCGACTACCAGGAAGTTGGAAACCTGCAGGCTGCTAAATCCGAATACGAAGAAGCCTGCCGGTTGGCCAGGCAACTGTGCGTTGCGAAATAGGGATCAGGACTCGGGTTGTGCGAATTGAGGCCACATGCAAATCCCAGTTTTTGAAGGAATCCGCTTACATCCGTTTTGATCCGCGGTCAATGCTGATTCATTCGCGTCAACGCTCCTCCGTTGCCATCACTGTTGCGGCTCGACCTTGTTGCTGCCTATCGCCCGCAGACGGCGAGCCTTGATTTCGGCCTGTTCGGCCTGCGCGGTCTTGCCCAGCGCTGAATAGGCCAGGGTCAGCAAATCGAAGATGTCGGCGTTATCTGGCTGCACTTTCGCCAAGTGTTCAAGCAGTTGTGCAGATTGGGAAATGCTGCCGGCAGCGAGCTGCGCGGTCGCCAGCCCAAGCTGCGCCGGCGCGCTGTCTGACTGCAGGAGCAAGGCTGCCTCGAACTGATCTTCAGCCGCTTTCGGGTCCCTTAAGCCCAGGTACACCTGACCCAGGAGGAGACGAGCCGGCACCTGCTCCGGTGCCAGATGGAGGCTGGTTTCGAGGGCATTCCGCGCGCCCGCCAGATCGTGCATCTTGTCCAGCGCCTGTCCCTCGCAGAACCACGCCGCCGCATCGCCTGGGCGCACTTCTACCGTGCTCTTTAAATGTTGTGCCGCTTGAGTGTAATCTCCCGCCTGCAGTTCGAGTTCACCAAGTTGACGGAGCGCGACCGGCGATTTGGGGTCCATTGCCAGCGTTTTCTTCAGAAGCTCCCGCGCATCTGAGGAGCGGTCGTCCTCCGAGGCCATCATCGCCGCATGGAGCAGATTCTGCTCTTCAATCTTGTCCTTTGGATCGGGCAGCGACAATGGATCTGAGACGCCAGGAGCACCGCTGCCGCCAGAGGCCGCATACGGCTCTTTCTTCGCTCCCAGTTCGGCCAGCATGGTGCGCGCCTGCTTCACGCGTGCATCGCGCACTTCATACTTGTTGTTCGCTTCGGAGGCGTCAGTCAGCAACTCATAGAGTTCGGGTCTGGGCGCCTCAATGAACTTGAAACCCTCGTTGCGCACGGACCGCAGCGGAGCCCAGCCGAAACGCAACGGATAGTCGGTTTCGCCGATTGCCGGACGGCCGGTTGCGTCTTTTCCCCCAAAATAAGGCGTCAACGACTGCCCATCCTGCTTCTGAAGCGCGGGAGTTTCCGCCAACGCCAATAATGTGGGCACAATATCGATCGTACGAACCTGTGCTGTGACCACAGTCCCGGCGTCTCGTCCGGCGGGCAGCTTAATGATGAGGGGCACGTGAGTAGTCGAGTCATAGAGGAAAATGCCATGGGTATCTTCATGGTGTTCTCCCAAGCCCTCGCCGTGGTCACCCACCACGACGATGATGGAGGTATCGTATCGCCCGCTTTTCTTGAGATACGCGATAAAGTGCGCCAGGGCCGAGTCGGCGTAGGCGATTTCACCGTCGTAGAGGTGATCCTTGTAGAGCGCGGAATAAGGCGCGGGCGGTTCGTACGGGTCGTGAGGATCGTAAAGGTGTACCCAGAGGAAATGAGGGAGCGCAGAATGTTCCTCCAGCCAGTTTTCCGCGCGCTGCGCCACATCCATGCCGCGGCGTTCGAGGCGTCCCCAGCGAGGCTTCGTCTGTGAACCGGTCTCTGAACCCTCAGGAAAGTTATCGTAGAAGTCGAAGCCCCGGTCGAATCCGGGCGCCAATGACTTACTGTCGAGGATCACCGCCCCGATGAAGGCTCCCGTGTGATAACCCTGTGCCTGAAGCGACTCCGCCACCGTCGGATGGGCTGCAGACAGCGGCACAGCGAAATCGGTTACACCATGCGAACTGGGCAGAAGGCCTGTAAGAATGCTGGCGTGGGAAGTGTTGGTAATCGGGCTGGGAGTGAAAGCATTCGTGAAACGGATGCCTTCCTTCGCCAATGCGTCCAGCGCGGGAGTCTCGACACTGGAGTACCCGTAGCAGTGCACATGGTCGGCCCGAAGAGTATCGATCGTAATGAGGAAGATGTCCGGAGGGGGCGTTTTTGGGGCTAGGCAGAAGCCCGTAGCGCAGAAAATCCCCGCGACAATAAGTGCCGAAATCGAGTCGCAGATTAACGCGGATGGGCGCGGATGTCTTGAAAACGAGCGATTGGAATCCGTACGCATGATTTGTATATTCGTCTTTTCAGTATCCGCGTTTATCCGCGCTGATCCGCGGCGAAAAAACTGATTATGCCCTACCGACGACTGCCGGCGCGTTCGCGGGCTTCAGCCAGCTTGGAATGCAGCATCGAGGACGCAGGCAGGTGTTCTGAAGCAATCTCCAGATGCACGGCAGCCGTCTTGAAATCGCCCGTCTGCATCAGGCTGAGACCCATTGCCAAATGGGCCCAAGCGGAATCGGGCCGCAATTCAATAGCCTTGTGCAGGTTTTCAATGCTTTCTGCATATCTTTGCCGCTGGGCCAGTGCAACGCCCATGCCGAACTGTGCAAGGTATAGGTTTGGTTTCGAGGCGAGGACCGGGCGGAGAATACGCTCGGCTTTGTCGGGGCTACCATCGTCCAGGTCCGCGAGGGCTTCGATGTTTTTGTTGATCAGGGCGATCACCTGCCTGGGATCGGTGCCCGCCGCGGCAGAATTTACGCCATCTCCGGTCTTTTGCAGTCCGACATATCCGAGCGAAGCCAGCTTCTGTATTTCGCTGGAGGTCAGCGCGGACGTCACTCCTTTGCCAGATTCATTCCCTAACCTGCTGTCGAGCGCCTGCAGTTGAGAAGCCACGGTATCCAGAGTTGCTTTGGAGCTTTGCGCCAGGTTATGGCTCGCGAACGGGTCGGCAGAAAGATCGTACAGTTCCGGCTCAGGCGCGCGAATGTACAGATATTTCCCCACTCGCCATGACTCGAGCATGCTGCAGCCGAAGCCATACTGGGGCAACTCGCTGCGCGCGTAAGAAGGTTGATCGGCCCCGGCAGAAGCCGCGGCCTGAGAGATTCGAATCAGGGACTGCCCTTGCATTTGCGATGAAACGGGAACGCCCGCGGCCTCGAGTATGGTGGGGGCAAGGTCCAACAGGCGAACGCGGCTCTTGATCTGCCGTTCGGCCGTCTGAGTGCCTGGCAGCTTCAGCATGAGCGGCACATGGATCGTTTCGTCATAGAGGAAGATGCCATGCGTCTCCTCGCCGTGCGCGCCTAGACTCTCTCCGTGATCAGACGCCATTACAATCACCGCATCGTCATAGAGCGACTGAGAACGCAGAAATTCAATCAACTTCCCAGCCGCGGCATCGGCGCCGGCCAGGGTTCGATCATACGAAGGTCCGGACGAACTCTCGATGTCGTGCAGATTTACCCATAGAAAGAAGGGCCTGTGCTTGTTGGCCGTCAGCCATGCCGTGGCTCGCGTGACCACCTCGTTTCCGTGCCGCGCCACTGACTGGTAGCGGCTCGCGCCACGTTGGGGCAGGCGGAAAGCAGCGTCATATTCATCAAAACCGCGGTCATAACCTTGAAATGGACCGTTCGCGGGATCCAGCAGGATCACGGTGGGTCTGAGGATAGCTGCCGGTGAGTATGGTTGCGGTGGATGCCACCGTATCGGGCGCTTGTGCGTAGGCATGCTCAAAGACGAGACTTCGTTGCGCCAAGCCATCGAGGTGAGGAGTCGATCCGCCGCGCAAACCCAGAAAGCCCATCCGGTCAGCCCGCATCGAGTCGATGGTAATGAGCACAATATTCGGTTGGCCGGCGGCCGCCCAGGCTCGAGTCGAAGAAGTGTTGCCCGGCAAGGCGAGGAAGACGAAGACTAAGATACCGACGAAAGACTTCACGCCTGCGCGCTGCAGCATGGAAAAAAGTCTAGCACCCTGATCCGTCGATACGGAAATGGCTGAGCAAGATTCGCCGCAGCACTCGCAGATAATCGAAGCTTAAAGAAAACTAAGAGACAACAATTCCGGGGCATACGTTCCTTTATCCTGATGTTTGGGATTGACCTTCGTTTATTTACGTTGATCAGCGGCGAGCTACTTCTTGTGTTCTGCCACTTATGAGACCGATTTCCGTCTGGATCTTCTCGGCGTGCATGCTTGCGGCGACGGCGGCGATGCTCCTTTCCTGCCGGCCCTCGGGCGCTGTGCCACATGACAGCCAGCGCGTCATCATCCTAGGCATTGACGGTATGGATCCTCAGTTGCTGCGGTTGTTCATGCGCGAAGGCAAGATGCCCAACTTCGCCAGGCTTGCAGCCCAGGGAGACTTTCGTCAGCTCACAACCAGCATCCCGCCACAGAGTCCGGTCGCCTGGTCGAATGTCATTACCGGGATGAACGCCGGCGGTCACGGGATATTTGATTTCATTCATCGTGACCCGAAAACCATGGATCTATATTTTTCCGCATCGAAGGTGGGACCTCCAAAGCACGCGCTCCATTTCGGACGCTGGGCGATTCCGTTCGGTGGCGGCACCGCCGAACAGTTGCGGCAGGGGGAAGCGTTCTGGCAGATCCTGGATCAGCATGGCATTCCTAGCACGATCATTCGGATCCCTTCGAATTTCCCTCCGGTTGCGGCCAAGGGGAAGACGCTTTCGGGCATGGGGACTCCCGATCTCCGTGGAACCTACGGAACCTTTTCGTTCTACACCGATGACCCCACCGCCATCACTGGCGCGGTTGAAGGCGGGCAGATCATCCCGGTTCAAGTTGAGAATTCACGCGTGACGGCCAATTTGATTGGTCCCGACAATCCATTCGAAAAAGGATCGCCCGCCGTCGCACAGCCCTTTTCCGCTGCTGTCGATCCTCTGGAGGCGGTGGCCAGGATTGCGGTCCAAGGCCGAGAATTCGTGCTCAGGGAGGGCGAGTGGAGTGATTGGGTGCGGGTCGACTTCCAACTGGTTCCCTTCGTGAGCCACGTGAAAGGGATGTGCCGTTTCTTTCTCAAGCAGGCGCACCCCCGCTTCCAACTCTATGTATCGCCGATGAACATTGACCCAGCCGACCCGGCGCTGCCAATATCGACCCCGTCGAGCTACTCCCGCCTCCTGTCGGACGAGGCCGGAGACTATTACACTCAGGGAATTGCCGAAGACACGAAGGCGCTTTCCGATGGCGTGCTCGATGACGACGAATATCTAGAGCAGGCGCGAACCGTGCTCGCCGAGCACCGCCGGATTTTCGATGCCGAGTTTCCCAAATTCGATCAGGGGGTTTTCTTTTTTTATTTCTCCAGCCTCGACCTCAACTCACATATGTTCTGGCGGCTGATGGATCCGAAACATCCGGAGTATGATCCTGCGCTGGCTGCCCGGAATGGCTCCGCGATTGCAGATTTCTACCAGCAGATGGATCAGGTGCTCGGGGAAGTGTTGCCCCGAGTGGATGCCCACACGACTCTGCTCGTCTTATCCGATCACGGATTCGCACCCTACTACCGGTCGTTCAATCTGAATACGTGGTTGCTGAACCAGGGCTATATCCGGATGAACGCTGCCAATCCGGACTCTCCCAATTCAGACTCAAATGAACCGTTTGCTGGCGTGGATTGGAACCGGACGCGCGCATATGGACTCGGGCTGAACGGACTTTACCTCAATCTGCGGGGTCGTGAGCAGAATGGGATCGTTGAGCCCGGAACGGCAGCCGACCAGCTATTAGCTGAAATCCGTGACCGACTGCTGGCAGTCAAGGATCCTAAGGCGAACCTGCCCGTAATTACGCGCGTGGATCTTGCACGTGAAGCCTACCAGGGGCCGTTTACGGAGTCCGGACCGGACATGCTGGTCGGGTACAACCGCGGCTATCGAGCAGGGTGGAAGACGATCCTGGGTGCCTTCCCGCCAGACGAGATAGAGGACAACGCCAGTCCCTGGAGTGGCGATCACTGCATAGACTACACTCTCGTACCGGGAGTCTTGCTGAGCAACCGCAAGATTCTGGCCACCAGTCCCGCCCTGACGGACATTGCTCCCACGGTTCTGGCGGAGTTCGGAGTGCACAAGACGGCTAATATGATTGGTGAGTCGGTGTTTCAGAGTGGTCAGGCAATCCAATGACGCTCAATGCGATTTCGAGTGTACTGACAATCAGAAGCGATTATGTCGGGTTAGTTGGCGCATTGGTGCTCAGCGCTGCTGTTGCGGCGACTGGGCAGGAAACCAAAACCGCTCCCACGCAGTCGTCCCCGAACGGAATGCCTGTTTACAAGACCGGGCCGGAAGTAACGCCCCCCAAGCTGATCTATGCGCCCGATCCACCGTATAGCGCCGAAGCTCAGAAGAAAAAACTCCGAGGGACTGTGGTGCTACAGGCTGTAATAGGGACCGATGGCGGTCCCTGCAGCGTCTCTGTCGTAAGATCACTGGGAATGGGTCTGGATGAAAATGCTGTCGCCACAGTTAGCGAATGGCGCTTCCAGCCGGCTAGAAAGGGCGGGCAGCCGGTAGCGACGGAGGTGAATGTAGAGGTGACTTTTAGATGGTCTCCTCCTTTTCCGCCTCCACCCGGCATACCGATTGGGCGACCGGGAACAACACGTGAATGGCACCGGCCCGAGTATAACGAGGCATGCCCGAGTGGGAGCGACAAATCCGGCGATACCTCCCAAGCTTCGGCCCCGTCATCCAGTCCGCCGCCAACGAGGGTGCACTCAGACACCGCCGGAGACCTGAATCGAGTTACGCACATGGTCAAGCCGAAGTACCCCAAAGGTGCTCGCAGGGAGGGAATTGAAGGCGCGGTAATCCTTCATGCAGTCATTGCCAATGACGGAAGCGTTGAAGACTTGCAAGCCATCGATGGCCCCCCGTTGCTTGTACCGGCTGCGCTCGAGGCTGTGCGCCAGTGGCGATACAATCCGTACTTTTTCAAGGGCTATTCGGTCGAAGTGGATACCACAATAACCATTAACTTCTCATTGCATGAAAAGTAATGCAATTTCGATTTGAGGAGATCGATGTTCGGCTCGCACAAAGTAAAGCTCGAAGGCGAATTGCTGGATAGGGTGAAGCAGTGCGCGGAAGCCTGCGGATACTCGTCGGTGGACGAGTTTGTGCTCCACGCTCTGGAAAAGGAAGTGAACAAGGTCTTCCCTCCTGGCGAAGGCGGCTCGACGGCGACCTCCAGGGAAATCATCAAGAAGCGGCTGCAAGGGCTTGGCTATATTGAATGAGCCCTTAGAATTTTAGACTTCAGATTTGAGATTTGAGATTTGAAAAACCGCCCGAGGGCTAATCTGGATTCTTCTCTTAAATCTAAAATCTTCAATCTCGAACCAAAATGGCTCTGAAGAACAAGTTACCAGGGGTGTTCGTCTTTCTGATCTCCGTGGTGGTTGGATTGCTGATGGTGATAGTGTTCCGCTATACTTCTGACCAGAAGGCCATTCGCATCGCGAAGGATCGCCTGCAAGCCCACCTGCTGGCTCTGCGACTGTTTCAGGATCAGATTACCGTTGTCCTGCGTTCGTACGGCCAGATTGTGCTGGCCACTGGCGCCTACCTCCGGCTGGCATTCAAGCCTTTGCTGATTGTGATCGTGCCTCTCACGTTGCTAATCGTGCAACTTGATCGATATTTGGGATATGAAGCAATCCACAAAGGTGAATCGTTCCTGGTGAAAGCGCGCTTGGGCAATCCGCATGACCTGAACGGTGTCGCGCTCCATCTGCCGGAGGGTCTGGCTGCCACGGCCCCGACTGTGCACGTGCCTTCGGAGAACGAGGCCGTCTGGCGGGTTATGGCGGCCAGGAACGGAGATTATGTGGTCAAGATTCAGACTTCCGATCGGGACTATGCGAAGAGTGTAGTGGTTGAATCCGGATTGTCGCGCTTGTCTCCGGTGCGGCTTCGTGGGAAACTCTTGGAGCGAGTTTTCCTGTCGGCTGAACCCGCAATGCCGGCCAACAGCCCCATCGAGGCAATCGAGGTACAGTACCCTCCGCGGAACATAAGCTTCGCCGGCATCGAATGGACCTGGATCTGGCTGTTTTTCGTGTTGTCGCTGGCGGCAGGCTTCGCTTTCAAGACCATTCTCAGGATTGAAATATGAATATGGTCGTTAGTCCTTGGTCGTTAGTCGTTGGCAAAATCTCGCACAATTGTGCTCACGCTAACGACCAACAGCCACCGACTGCTACTGACCAACGACTGCTAACGACCAACGACCAACGACGTACAACTGGCAGATGGCACACTCTCGCCGCTTGCGTCGTGCTGGGCATCATCTTGCTTTGTCCACTTTGCAGCCAGGCGTACGCGGGACCAGGCGCCGGCTTCGCAGTACTGTCTTCCGCCTGGACACTGTTCGTTGCTTTCCTGTATTCCATCTATGCCGCCGTAGTCTGGCCGTTCCGCCAGTTGCTTCGCTTTTTGCGAAGACGCAAGGCTTACGGAAAAGCCCGTATCAAACGGGCTGTGATTCTCGGTTTTGACGGAATGGACCCGGAACTCACCGAGCGCTTTATAACCGAGGGCAGGCTCCCGAATCTGGCGGCATTGCGCGAACGTGGGACCTTTCAAAGGTTGCGGACTACGACCCCTCCAATTTCCCCGGTGGCATGGTCGACATTCTCGACCGGAGTAAATCCCGGCAAGCACAACATTTACGATTTCCTCAGCCGCGACCTAGGCAGTTACCTTCCCTACTTGTCGTCAGCGGAAATCAAAGGGCCTAAGCGCACCCTGAAGGTGGGCAAGTACACTCTCCCTCTCGGCCCGCCCAGGATCAGGGGAATGCGCCGGGGGACACCTTTCTGGCATTGGCTCGGCCGTGCCGGCATTTTCTGTTCGGTGATTCGTGTCCCGGTAACCTTCCCACCGGAGAAGTTTCCGGGCGTGCTACTGTCTGGCATGTGCGTTCCCGACCTGAAAGGCAGCCAGGGCACTTTTTGTCTCTGTACCACCCGCGCTAGCCGTGACAAGATCCGCGAAGGCGGAGTCACTGCCCCCGTCGTGAAAGATGGTGGTGTGTACCGTTCCTACGTCCCTGGTCCGGAGAATCCGCTCACCACCGGTTCAGGCGAGGAATTGCGTGTGAACTTCACATTGCAGCTCAAAGGCGGTAAAGATCGCGTCCTGTTTACCGTGGATTCGCACACTTTCACGCTAAACGTCGGCGAGTACTCCGAGTGGATTCCGGTGAAGTTCCGAGCCGGCGCGGGCTTCAATGCGCATGGAATTTGCCGCTTCTATCTGAAAGAAGTCTCGCCCGAGGTCGAAGTGTATGTCACGCCCGTGAATATCGACCCCGGCAGGCCGGATCTTCCGATCTCCCACCCTCTTACCTACTCGATTTATCTGGCAAAACTGTTTGGACCCTATGCCACCCTGGGGCTGGCCGAGGACACCTGGGCCCTGAACGAGAGCGTGCTCGACGACGAGGCTTTCCTCGCCCAGTGTTACGCCAACCATGCCGATCGCGAGCAGATTTTGTTTGATGCATTGGAGAAGACGCGGCAGGGCCTGTGCATTTGCGTATTTGATACCACTGACCGGGTGCAGCACATGTTCTGGCGCTACCTCGATGCCGATCACCCCGCAGCTCGTGCGGTGCCGCGTACTCAAAGTCCCGATCTGAACCCGGCTGTAATCACGGACGTGATAGAAGACCTGTACGCTCGCATGGATGCATTAATCGGCCGCGTCATGAAGCAGCTCAGCGATGAGACTTTGTTGATGGTTGTCTCCGACCACGGCTTTAAATCCTTCAAGCGTTGCGTCAATCTGAACACATGGCTGCATCAGAACGGATATCTCGCCCTGAAATCCGGCAGGAGCGAAAGCGGCGACTGGTTCGAGGATGTGGACTGGTCACGTACCCGCGCGTACACCATGGGACTGAACGGCCTTTTCCTGAATCTCAAAGGGCGCGAACACCAGGGCACCGTAGACCCGGGAGAAGCGACTGCTTTGAAAGACGAATTGCGGAACCGGCTCGACGGGCTGGTCGATCCGGCTTCCGGGCTCGCTGCGATTACGGGCGTTTTCGATTGTGACTCGGTGTACGGCGGGCCCTACGTAGATAACGCGCCCGACCTGATTATCGGCTACGGCGAAGGCTTCCGCGCGTCCTGGGACTCGGTGATGGGCAAGGTCACTGGCCTGATCTTCGAAGATAATTTGAAAGCCTGGAGCGGCGACCATTGCGTCGATCCACGATTGGTTCCCGGAATCCTCTTTTGTAATCGCAAGATTGCTGATCAGAAGCCGGGAATCGTGGATGTCGCTCCCACGCTTATGACACTGTTTGGATTGCCGCTTCCCGGCCATCTGGATGGGAAGGCCTGGACGGTAGATACAAGTTGCTAGTAAACGGTAGCTAGTAGCCGGAAGCTACCATCTAGTCGTTGATTCCTGGTCCCTGGCCGTTGGTGGCCGTCGTTCGCCTAAGGCAAACGCACGGCACGACGGGTTGCGCCAACATCTAGCGACTAACTACAAACAACTAACTACTAGCTGCTAGATACTAGCGACTAATCACTGATTTATGATCACCATCGTTTCAGGCCTCCCGCGCTCCGGCACATCGCTCATGATGCAGATGCTGGGTGCCGGCGGTATGCCTCTGCTCACCGATCACGAACGCCAGCCGGACATCGACAACCCCCGCGGCTATTGTGAGTGGGAGCCAATCAAACTGCTGCCCCGGCAAGCGGGTCTTATCGACCAGGCAGAGGG
>JBEKOS010000216.1:0-7235 GCA_049521535.1 Terriglobales bacterium
ATCTACCGCCAGAAGCGCTGCGGGCTGGGCGGCCGGCGGTTCACGCTTTACAAGTTCCGCTCCATGGTGCATGGCGCCGACAAGCTGCGCGCCGACCTGGAAGAACACAATGAACTCCAGGGACCAGTCTTTAAGATCAGCAACGATCCCAGAATGACCTCTACTGGCCGCTGGCTGCGCAAGTTCAGCCTGGATGAATTGCCGCAGCTATGGAATATTCTGCGCGGGGACATGTCGTTCGTGGGGCCGCGTCCTCCGTTGGCCGAAGAGGTGGCCCAGTACGAGAAGTGGCAGCGCCGGCGATTGCGCATGAGGCCGGGCCTCACCTGCCTGTGGGCGCTCGAGGGCCGCAACGAACTGGTGTTCCGCCGGTGGATGCAGCTTGACCTGTTCTACATTGACCATTGGTCGCTGTGGCTGGACCTGAAGATCTTCGTCAAGACCATCCCGCTGGTACTGCGGGGACGGGGCGCGTCCTGACAACCACAAGCGGAAACCCGTCGGTGGCAGTTGTGATGACGACCTACAACTCCGCCGCTGTGCTGGAGCGTTGTCTAATCTCAATCGCTGCGCTCGACTACTCTCCCCTGGAGGTGATCATCGTTGACAATGCCTCCACCGATGACACGCGCCGCATCCTGCGCCTGCACGAGGGCCGCTTTCGGATTGTCTACAACGAGACCAATCGCGGATTTGCCGGCGGGCAAGACCAGGCGATCCGGTCCGCCAGTGCAGAGTGGGTGGTATCGCTGAACCCCGATGTCCTCGTGCCGACCAACTTCCTGTCTGAACTGATACCGGCACGATTGCTCGATTCGGCCGTTGGCATGTTAGCTGCCAAGCTGCTGCGGTGGCAACCGGAGCAGGAGAACGAACGCTCCGGCATTATTGACTCTACCGGTATTTACTTCGTCCGCAATCTGCGGCATTTTGATCGCGGATCAGAGGAGCCGGATCGGGGCCAGTACCAGCGTCGCGAGTACGTTTTTGGTGCAACCGGCGCCGCCGCTGCCTACCGGCGCGAAATGATCGAAGATGTGTCCATCAATGGCGAGTTCTTCGACGAGGACTTTTTTGCCTTTCGCGAAGATGCCGACCTGAGCTGGCGGGCTCAGTTGATGGGCTGGAAATGCCTGTATGTTCCAACCGCGGTGGCTTGGCATGTTCGGCGGGTGACGCCTGAGCGTTTTCATCAATTACCGCTGCTAATCAATTGGCACTCGGTAAAGAATCGCTTTCTGATGCGGGCCAAGAACATTTCGACCGGGTTATACCTGCGGCTGTTGTTTCCCGTGACATTCAGAGACCTGATGATTTTCGGCTATTGCCTGCTACGCGATCGCCGGCTACTCTCGGCTTTGACCTATATATGGCATCGGCGAGACACGCTCGAGGCGAAGCGACACGCGGTGCAGGCCAAGCGGCGCATATCGGACGCGGAATTAGCGCGCTGGTTTTCGAATAAGCCCGCCAGCTTCCCGGCTTCAGAATAGAACCTTAGCCACGGATTTTCACGGATTGGCACTGATATAGCCAAATCATCGACCTTAATTCTCGATCCGTGTGAATCAGTGAGAATCGGTGGCAGAAGCCTTGCATTTGTTTTCTCTGTGTCTCTGTGTCTCTGTGGTAGGTTTTCATCATGGCTAGTCACGCACTCAGATCAGAGGACAACGCAGGAGCATCTCGCCTCGACCTCGCCATCTTCGCGTGCTTGTCTATCTTTGCGGTTTCGATCGTGGTATCCAAAGCAGTCACGGAGATCGCCTATGGCGCTGCCCTGGCTTTGTGGTTTATCAAGGTCTTCATAAACGGCCGGCGGCCGCAGCAATCGCCGCTGACGTGGCCGCTGCTTGCGTATCTGATGCTGAGCGCTATTTCAACCGCGTTCTCCCCAGTGCCGCTCTACAGTTGGGAGCGAATGAAGTCGGTGGCACTCCTGATCATTGCCATGCTGTTTGCGGAAAACGTGAGGACCATGCGGCAGGTGCGCGTCCTCGCTCTCCTACTGATCGCTTCAACTGTCCTGAGCCTCGGCTGTACGGCGTGGCAGTACAGCTATGGCCTCGGTGCCCGGATCGAGCGCGATGACGCGACGTTGCGGTCCGCGGGATTGATCCCCGGTGACATTGTAGTGGCGGTCAACGGCCATTCCGTGCACACGCCCAGTGCATTTGAGGACCAGATTGGCCGCTCCGACGCTGCCAAACCGGAAACCTTGCAGGTGAATCGCGGGGAATGGCTGGAAAAGCGACAGGTGCAGATCGCGGCACGCTCTCCCGCGCTGGCGGAGCTGGAACAGCCCAGTGCGGTCGGGCGTGCGCACCCAATACGGGCCCGTGGCACATTGGGAACCATGGTCACGTACGCTGAGGTGCTGTTGCAGCTCACGCTCGTGCTGTGGGGACTTTCACTGGCCGCACTGCAGGCACAACAAAAGCTTTCGTGGGCGCTCGCGGCGTTGATGATTCTGACTGGAATCGCGTTGGTCGCCACGCTCACTCGGGCATCGCTGCTATCGTGTTTTGTAGGTAGCGTGTTGGTCTTCTGGCAGTGCGTGCCGCGCGCATGGGCGAGGGCGCTGAGTCTCGTCGTAGTTCTAATCGCATTACTTGGCGCCTCTTTGGTGGTGCGCCATCAACGCAAGCTGGGGATGATTGCCCGCGAGGATGCGGGCACCGATTATCGGGTATTGATGTGGCAAGACGGAATCAGGCTGACCATGCAACATCCGTTGCTGGGAATCGGGATGGACAGCATTAAGGTACGATGGCGGGAGTACGGCATCCGGGCTTACGAACGCTATCCGTTGCGCGGCCACTTCCATTCCACCCCTATTCAGATCGCGGCAGAGCGTGGCCTGCTTACGCTCGCTGCGTGGGTTTGGGTGATCGTGGTATATCTGGGGCTACTGCTGCGCTTGATTAAGCGCATTCCTCAGGAGGATTGGTTTGCACGAGGGTTGGTATTGGGCATTCTCGGCGCGGCGGCAGGTTTTGTGAGCAGTTCGTTCGTGCACTTCAACTTGGGGGATTCCGAGGTCCAGATGTTGTTCTGGTTTCTCATGGGATTGGCAATTGCAATGGATCGTGTTCAATTTCGGTCGTCCCTTGTACAGGACGGTTAGTGCTTCGCCATATGTTCCGCGGCTTGAAAGCCGGGGCTAAATTCAGTCGGCCGCTCTGCGGCCGTGAGCAGCGGCGCGCCCATTTGGCGCGAAGTTGCAAATTGCTTCCACTGCCTTTAGTGCATACCCGCAGGCCGCCCGATCAACATCCATGTGGGTGACGAAGCGAATGGTTTCAGCGCTAGTAGCATTTGCCAATACCTGATGTTCGGCGAGCCTGCGGACGAATTCCGCAGAGCTCATTCCGGTGCCGCTCATCTCGAATACCAGGATGTTGGTCGGCGACTTAGCGGGATTGATGGCAATACCCGGAATTTGCGCTAGGCCTTCGGCCAGGAACCTCGCATTGGCGTGATCTTCATGGAGGCGGGCTGGATGCTCCTCCAGCGCGATTAGCCCTGCCGCGGCCAGAACTCCCGCCTGTCGCATGCCGCCTCCCAGGGCCTTGCGCACCTTTCGCGCCTCTTCGATAAACGGGCGGCTGCCGACCAGCATTGAGCCCACCGGTGCCCCCAGTCCCTTCGACAGGCAGAACATGACCGAGTCACATTTGCGAGTTATGGCCTCGACCGGAAGACCAAGCACAACGGCTGCATTGAATATCCGCGCCCCGTCCAGGTGTACCGCCAATCCCGCTTCGTGGGCGCTATCGCAAATGTCGTCGAATAATTCCTGCGGGTACACCACTCCACCCCATAAGTTGCCAGTGTTTTCCAGCGAGACCAGGCCGGTCTGCGCTACGTAGTAAGTCTTCCCCGCGATTTTGCGCTTGATTTGCTCCCAACGTAAAAGGCCATCGACGGTCGCGATCGGGCGTGCCATGCACCCGCTGAAATTCGCAAGCATCGCCATTTCATAGTTGAAAATGTGGGCCCGCTCCTCGCAAAGAATCTCCTGGCCGGGGCGCGTGTGGATTTTGATCGCAATCTGGTTTCCCATGGTTCCTGTAGGCAGGAAAATCGAAGCCTCGCGGCCAAAGACCTCGGCTGCACGCTGCTCCAGCCGGTTGACCGTGGGGTCTTCGCCATAAACGTCGTCGCCAACTTCGGAGTTGGCCATGGCATGGCGCATCTCGGGGGTGGGTTTGGTGACGGTGTCGCTGCGGAGATCAACCATGCTTAAAACCTACCACAGAGACACCGAGGCACAGAGAAAGTCAACCCAAGAAATGCGCCTGTTATCCTGACGCTGAGCGGAACGAAGCGGAAAGATCACTGCACGTTGCGAGCAGCAGAAAGGTGCATAGATGCTTCGCCCGCAACTAACGCGGGCTCAGCGTGAGAAAGGCTATGCTTTACGTTGCTTTTCTTTGTGTCTCTGCATTGCTGCGGTGAAGCCCTTATTTGTGCGCTTTCGGGCTGGCTTGCACTTTTGCCAGTAGGTCACGCGCGGCCGCTTGGTAAGGCCCCTGAACCGCGATGCACTCGGTCAGCACTTCCTTGGCATCGGCAAGCTTATTGGTTTTCGCGTAGGCAAATCCCAGCCGGAAAAGCACTGCCGAATATGCGTCGGGATTGTCCTTAAGCAGGTCGGCGCCGGCTTTCAATTCGCTGATGGCCGGCACTGTCTTCTCTTGTTTCAGAAACGCGTACCCCAGCGCCGAATGCGCCAGGCCCACGTACAGACGCTGTTTGGCCGCATCCCCGCTTGACGCTCCCTTGGAGAGTTCCAGTGCTTTGCCCGCGTAGGTCTCTGCCTTTGCTACATAGGCCGGGTCGGTGCTATCCACCAGTGCGTTAGCCAGAAGCACCAGCATGCTGATGCTGTTTGGATTTGGCGCCAGCGCCTTCTCGCCGAAGCTGGCCAGCTTGGCCGGATCGTTCAACTGACCAAGCGAATATACGGCCAACTGCATTATCTGTTCTTCATACTGTGAGTTCGGAAACGCAGCCAGATAGCGCTCGATGTAGCTCATGCGTTTCTTCGGGTCCGTCTCCCCGGAGATGGCGTTCAAACCTGCGGCCTCCAGATATTGATACGACTGCCTCGCCGCGCCCTGTTCGTCTTTGATCCGCGCGGCAAAATCCTCGTCTGACATGCCCTCCGGCTTTGGTTGCTTGGGAATGGAATTGAAGACAGCGCCCCCACGGACTGCACAGTCCAACGCCTTGTCATTCAGTTTCAACTGCTGCGCTATGCCGGCTTCGGAAACGAGGAGATCGAGATTGTTCGGTTGTACCACCAGCGCCTTTTCCGCAAATCCCAGCGCCTTGGCGCCATCGCCACTGGCGAGAAACAACTGGGAGAGTTGCTGATTGCCATAGGCCGCCGCCTGCGGATTCGAAGAGAAGTTCTGCACGAAGTCCTGCCACATTGCAACGCGCTTCTGCGCGTCGGCTTCGTTGCCGATCGCCTGGATCTGCTTGTCTTCAGGCGTGCCTGCTGGGATCACGATGCTCTGCAACTGGGCGCCCGCACAGGACGCAATCAGTAAGACCAGCGCTGCAATTAAGATGCCCGGGTGTCTCATGACTCAGCCTCGTTTCGCGACTGCTCCGGCAAACGGTGGGTCAACCGCCGGCTATGTATTTTGCGCTTCGGGTTCGCCACTGGATGGCGTCGCACCGGAGCGGGAACGGTTGACAAGCTGGCAGGACACGATGGCTTCGGCCGCCCGCTTATCGCCGACGAATGCCTTGCCCTCCATGCGAACCGCGGTCCGGCGCCACGCCAGTACTGATACTTCAATGCGCAATTGGTCGCCTGGAAGGACCGGCCGCCGGAACTTCGCACGTTCCACCCCGGTAAAAACCATAAGTTTGTTGGCTCGATCTTCCACTTCCGTCAATAACAGTGCGCCGCCAGCTTGTGCAATGGCTTCCACAATCAGCACGCCGGGCATGATGGGATAACCCGGAAAATGCCCCTGGAAGAAGGGCTCGTTGACCGTGACGTTCTTGATGGCAACAATGCGCTGCCCGCGCGTGATGTCAATGACGCGATCGATCAGGAGAAAAGGATAGCGATGCGGCAAAATAGCCTGGATTTCAGTAATATCCAGTGTCGTCTTAAGAGTCGGGGGTAGCGTGAGTCGCGTAGTTTCTTCGTTCTCGGACAAGCTGGTCTCCATCGCAGCGAACTAATTGACGAATTATAGTGATTCTTGAGGAAAGGACACAAGCATGAGGGCACTGCAGCAGCATTGCACGAACCATCTGGCGGACACCACTGCTCTTTTGCGTCAGCTTGTGGAATCGGAATCTCCAACTGGTGACAAGACGGCTGCAGGGATCTGCGCAAGAATGGTCGCCCATGCATTTGCCCGCCGGCGCGCCAGAATTACGCTTCATCCTCAGTCTGCCTGCGGGCCATTCCTCGAGGCGCGCTTCTCTACCACCAGGAACCAGGCGGCACCAGTACTGCTTCTGGGCCACTACGACACCGTGTGGGACGTAGGCACGCTGGCTCGGCACCCCTGGCGCGTGCAGGATGGACGTATCTATGGGCCTGGCATCTTTGACATGAAAGGCGGCATAGCGCTGATGATTTCCGCTCTTGACGCGCTGATAGCCGTACACGAAGCACTGCCCAGGCCGGTCATTGTGGCTTTGAGCGGTGATGAAGAAGCGGGAAGCGCCGGTTCGCGCCCGATCATTGAGGCGCTGGCCAAAGAATGCGCAGTCGTGCTGGTTCTGGAACCAGCCCAGGGAACCGCCGTGAAAACCGCACGCAAAGGCGTAGGCAGCTTCAAGGTTCAGGTCGCTGGCGTAGCCGCGCATGCGGGTCTGGATTTCGCTAACGGCCAGAATGCAATTGTCGAGCTGGCACGGCAGGTACAAGCCGCGTCCGCTTTTACTGACCTGGAACGCGGACTGACGGTGAGCGTGGGGCATTTTACTGGAGGCGGTTCCGCCGTAAACGTCGTTCCCGCGCACGCCGAAGCCGTCTTTGATGTTCGGATTAAACGTTTGCAGGACGGCCCGGACATCGAACAACAATTCCGCTCGCTGCAGACGTTTAATCCCAAATGCCAGTTACAGGTGACCGGCGGCATCAACCGGCCTCCGCTGGAAAGGACACCTGCCGTTGCCGCTCTCTATGAAAAAGCCGAAGCCATCGCCTCGGAGCTTGGTTTTGAATTGGGCGAAGCAGCCGTCGGTGGGGGCTC
>JBEKOS010000217.1:0-7230 GCA_049521535.1 Terriglobales bacterium
AGTCATGTTGTATTCCGGGCTATAACTCGGGTTGGTTTCAGCCTTCATGCACGTTTCTGCATCAATAGGCCGACTGGTTTCCATGCAGCCCCCTGGATCGTCTGCATTGGGGAAAGCTGCTTTACAAGGCGGGAATTCCATTAGCATGTCGCGCTGGGCCTCTTCGGTTACGTCCCTAGGCCCGGCAGGGCCATCTGCGAGATACACATACACCCAGAAGCCTCAGTAACCCCCACCGTTACCGCCGTTCACAAAAAAAGCGCGCGAGTCCGGCGACCAAAGAAGATCGATGTCCTGGAAGCCCTCGGGTAGAGCCGCCTCGTGGGTTCCCCTGCCTGGCGTTGTCACGCGGAGATGTGCCCGCAGAACCCAATCACCTGAGACGAATTCCTTGCGATAGCGAACTTCCACGCTTCTCTTACCGTCCGGCGCTGGAATACGAACCGGCTTGCATACTTGAGTCTTACTCGGATCACACTGCTCGGGGAACGCGGTGGCTCCTTTGGCCCAAGTGGGCTGAACGGCAAACGCAGCCTGCATCCCCGCTAATAGAAGAGTAACCGCTAAAAGGAAGAATCTCTGCATCTTCTTCTTGTATTAACAGCCGCTGATGATGTGAATCCAGCGCAGCATCGAACGCCCGGTGGCATTACTGATCATCTAACAATCCCTTTCCCCCGAGAATCTTCGGCATACATTTTTCAACCCTTGCCTCCCGGGTCTTGGATTTTTTGGGTTGAGAAAAGTGAACGATGTATCCTCTTTGCCGTCCCGGCGTCAATGCGGCAAAGGCAGTTTTCAAGGCAGGAATTTCATCCAGTTTATTTTGAAGTTCTTCGGGAATTTCGTAGTCTGAAGTCTTTTTGAGATTTACTTTCAAGCCGGCTTTTTCCAGTTCAATGGCTTCACGAATATAGGCCTTCAGGATGGGTTCCATCGCGACGATTTCCTGAACCCTGGTGAACCGGATCTGGCGTGCTGCCTGCACATTCTTCGTTTGTTGGATCAGAATACCCCTGGCATCCTTCAACAATGCGCCTTTGAAAAATAGGAGCGCACAGTACTCCTTAAACTCATGAATTAGAACGATGTTACTTTCCTGGAACGTATAACAAGGGCAGCCCCACTTCACCTCTTCGGTCAGCGGGCAGTCAAGGACGATCATCCTCAATTTCTCCAGTTCCTGCCGCCACCGTTTGGACTTTGTAAAATATCCATCAATCTTGCGATTCATTCTGTCCATTGATTGACTCCATGAAAGTGAGATGAACTCTGCTTACGGTTTCCTCACCGCCTTTGGCATTGGCCCTGGCAAGCTGAGCGGCAGAAACCCAGCCGCTCTGAGCCCGCAGCGCACCTGCCAATCAAGCACACAATTCGTATGCTTCACCGACCCAGCCCAGCAGTTCTGCGTCTATTTCCTCGGCTCGGCTGAGTTTCAGGTCAAGATGCCAGCGGTTCTTCGACACTTGCTCCGCCTTGAAGACCCGCGGGCTCTTGATGCGGGCTGCCGCCTTAATGGTCAGGACCAGATAGTCTTTGCGCGGGTGCACTCCTATGAATGCCGAACTGCGTACCAGGTGCACCGAGGTCTTTTTGAAATCCTCGCGAAACTGGCCAATCGCCCTGATCGCTTTCAGGAGTTCCCGGTAAAGCTCCCGGGGATAGGCGCCAACGCTGGAAAAAGGATCGGCATTGAAAGTCATGGGCTTGGCCTGTACCGCTCGATGCCTTACTGAAATACGCCAAACCATGATATACAATTTCCTTGCGAGGAGCAGTCGTGACTTATTCCGGGCATGTTAGGAACGGGGTGATCGTTCTAGATACGCCAGCTCAGCTTCCGGAGGGCTCTCAAGTTGAGATCAGCCCAGCCGAACAGGCGGCAAGTGAACCCACTTGGGCTGAGGTCTTTCGCGACGTAATCGGTCAGGCCAGGGATCTGCCCGCGGACTCTTCTCTTAACCACGATCATTACTTGTATGGGACGGGCGCGCATTGAGGTCTTGCTTCGCCGATACCTCATACTTTCTGGCCCTGCTGATTCCGGCAGATGCCAGCCACACCGTCGCACGGCAGTGGGCCGAATCTCATCGCACTCCTCTGGTTACCTCGGAGTACGTCCTTATCGAAGTAGCTAATTATCTATCGCCGGCGCCGGCCCGAAGACTTTTCGGTCAGTTATTACAAGCCCTGCAAGCCGACCCTCGTATGACTGTAGTTCCCGCTTCGTCCGATCTGTTCATGCGCGGATCTCAATTATACGAATCGCGGTTGGACAAATCGTGGTCTCTGACCGATTGCATATCCTTCCTGGTAATGAAAGATCGCGAGATCACTGAGGCGCTGACGATGGATCATCACTTCGAGCAGGCTGGATTCAATTTGGCAATCTGACCGACCTGTTCTCGATGCCTTCCAGAGCGCATCTTTCTCGTAACTCAGACTGCTCCTGGTGCCCTACAGTATCTTCTTTCCGAATGCCGAGCAGGTAAGTTCCACCGCCAAGTCAGCGGTACGGTTGCGCTCGTCGATCACCGGATTCACTTCGACCACCTCGAAGCTGAGCATCCGGCCGTGGTCGGAGATGATCTCCATGGCCAGATGCGCCTCCCGGTAGGTGGCGCCGCCGCGAACTGGCGTGCCGACGCCGGGCGCGTCTTCGGGGTCCACCCAATCCAGATCGAGCGAAACGTGATACCCGGCGGTGCCTTCACCGGCAATACACAAGGACTCCTCCATCACCGACCTCATGCCGCGCTCGTCAATGTCGCGCATGGTGAAGACCTTTATTCCCGAACGGTGGATGTTCTCTTTTTCCGAGGCGTCAATGTCACGTACGCCCAGAACCACGCAGTTTGCGGGCGCAACCTTCGGCGAAAAACCGAACAAGTTTGACAGGTCCGGCGGTCCCATCCCGAGCAATGCGGCCAGCGGCATGCCGTGCACGTTCCCGCTGGGAGAACTGTCCGGCGTGTTAATGTCGCCGTGCGCGTCGATCCAAATCAAGCCGACCCTCTGTTTCTGCCGGCGATAGAACTCGCTCACGCCGCTGACGCTTCCGGCGGCAATGGAATGGTCGCCTCCCAGAGTAAGCGGCGTGGCGCCCGCTTCCAGCGACTTGATGACCATTTCCCCCAGCTTGGTGCAGGCGGCGGTGATTTCCTTCAGATATTTGGCCTTGGGGTCGCCTGCCCGTTTCTGCTCAGGCTGGAAAACCGCGACATTGCCGGCATCTTCGACCGTATGACCGAGCGCGCGCAGCCGGTCGTCCAATTCGGCCACCCGCATCGCCGACGGACCCATGTCCACGCCCCGCCGCGCCTGGCCCAGGTCGAGCGGCACGCCGATCACGCGAATTTTCTGAGTATGCGTCACTTCAAAGCCTTCTCACGGCAGAGTATGCAGAGGGAAACCAGGCAGGCAAAGCATTTGTCATCCTGAGACCGCGTTTTGTGCGGCCGAAGGATCTATGCACTCTTCTGCCGCCCGCAGAATACATGGATCATTCGCTTCGCTCCCAACCCGCGCAAAAGCGGTCCTTGCGCCTGTTGGGGTGATAGAGCGCGCCCGGCTCTCTTCCTTTTCAAATTGACTGCCGACGCCAATCCGGAGCAGGTCCCCAAGTCGCTCGGTCACCGGGTCCCCAAGTCTCTTGGGTCCTCTGCGTCCTCTGCGGTGGAAGGCCCTACGGATACAGCCGGTGCAGCGTGCGCGCAAACGGAATGGTCTCGCGCACGTGTTCCAGGCCGCACATCCAGGCCACTACGCGCTCAATGCCCATCCCGAATCCCGCGTGCGGTACCCCGCCATATTTGCGCAAATCCAGATACCACTTAAAGGATTCCTCCGGCAGGCCGTGCTCGTGAATGCGTTTCAGCAGCAGCTCGTACGAGCCAATGCGTTGCGAACCGCCGATGATCTCTCCATAGCCCTCGGGCGCCAGTACGTCCACGCACAATGCCACTTCCGGGCGCTGCGGGTCGGGTTCCATGTAAAACGCCTTCACCACTGACGGATAACGGTGAATCATCACCGGCCGGTCAAACTGCGAGGAGATATACGTCTCATCGGGAGACCCGAAATCGCCTCCCCACTCGAAGTTGTTCTCCACCTTGCCGGCAGCGTGCGCCTCCTGGAGCATCTTGACCGCGTCATCGTAGCTTATGCGCGGAAACGGCGCCTGGATCTTCTCCAGCAGCGCCGGGTCGCGGCCAATGGTCTTCAGTTCGTCGCGCCGGCGATCCAAAACGCGATGCGCCACGAACGCGACCATTTCTTCCGCAAGCTGCATCACGTCGTCGAGCGTGGCGTAAGCCACTTCAGGCTCTACCATCCAGAATTCGGTCAGGTGCCGGCGCGTCTTCGACTTCTCGGCCCGGAATGTAGGTCCGAAGGAATAAACCTTGCCCAGCGCCATGGCGGTGGCTTCTTCATAAAGCTGGCCCGACTGCGTGAGAAAAGCCTCTTCGTCGAAGTAGTCGACATTGAAGAGCGTGGTCGTGCCTTCGCAGGCCGCCGGCGTAAGGATTGGCGGGTCGGTAAGCGTAAAGCCGTGATCGTCGAGGTAGTCGCGCACAGCCTTGATGATCTCCGCCCGCACGCGCAGTATGGCCGCCTGCCTCGGCGTGCGTATCCACAGGTGGCGGTTTTCCATCAGGAATTCTGTGCCATGCTCCTTGAGCGCGATGGGATAGGGATCGCTTTCGGGCACACGCTGGACGATGGTGGCATCGGTCACGTCGAGTTCATAGCCGCCAGGGGCGCGCTTGTCCGCGCGCACCTTGCCGGTGACGATGATGGCCGATTCCTGCGTGAGGTTCTTGATGGCCTCAAACAACTCCGGCGTAACCTGGCTCTTGGGGACGATTCCCTGAATTACGCCGCTGCCGTCGCGAACCTGCGGAAAGAGCAGCTTCCCGCTTTCGCGCAGGTTATAAAGCCAGCCGCGAATGGTGACGAGTTGGCCCTCGTGCCGCCCAATCTCACGGATGGTGGTAACGGGAGCGGCGCTCGCCGCAGTTTCCGGATGAGTGCTCATTCAGTTCTACTTTCGCCGCAGACTGACGCAGATAAATGCGGACCAGCGAAGAATCCATTATGACACGCGGCACCCGGCGCGAATTGTGCCAGTGATCCGTACTAATTCCCCTAATCACATAAACCCCACGGTCGCTGTCGAATCCGTATGTTCCGTGTAAATCCGTGGCTAATTGTTCTCCTGTTCTCTCTGTGCCTCTGTGTCTCTGTGGCAGGTATTTTCCAGCAGCCGGAAGGCTTCGCCAAACTTCTCCGCAATATCTTTGCGCCCATCCCCTTCGATTTCGAGCAAAAGGGGCGGAACGTGTTTTGCCTCACGAAGCAGCGCCATCGCCGATTTCCAGTCGATGCTTCCTTCTCCGGGAAAGAGGTGTTCATCCCGAATCTTGTTGTTGTCGTGCACGTGGGTTGAGCGGATAAGGTCTTGCAGCGACCGCAGGCCCTCCTCGACTCCGCCGGCAAGATGGGCATGCCCGGTATCGAAGCACACACCCAGGTCATCAAAGTGCAGCGCGGCAATGGTCTGCACCAGGTTCTCGGGCGACGTGATTTCGTTGGGGAGGTTTTCCAGCAGGATCTTGACGCCCAGCGGCCGGGCAAAAGCGTGCAGGTGCTCCAGCGAGCTGAGCGCGTTATCAAATTGCGCGGGATCGTAGGAATCGGTCGCCACGCCCAGATGTTGGACAAGAAAATCGAAGGGCACCGTCTCCGCCACTTCGAGCGCCCGCTTCACTTCGTCCATCGATTCCACCCGGCGGCGCTTGTCCGGATCGATGATATTGACGGGCGCCGTTCCGGTCCTGCCCCACTCATAATCGGGAAACATGGGAGCGTGCACTGAATTCAGGGGAATGCCGCTGTCCTTGCACCAGGCGCCGATCTCGCGCACCTGCTGCCGGTCGGTATAGTCAAAGTGTCCGCGGGAGGCAAAGATCTCAATGGCCTCCGCGCCAAATTGCACCAGCTTGTCCATGGTACCGGGGTGCAGCCGCGACTTCACAAAAACGAAGGTGGAGATTGCTTTTCGCATCAGTATCCCAAGGCCTTTCCGTTGTTCCGCCCGTCGCTGGCGCCCAGCCGCTCGCCAGTCCGGGAATCGACCAGAATGCACTCCCCATCGCTCCAATATTTCTCGCGGGAGGTCTCGTGGCCCATGGCCTGCAGCAATTCAGCGGTATCGATTGGGAAACCAGGTTCCAGAACAAGTTTATCCGGCGACCATTGATGGTGGAAGCGCGGCGCGTTCACGGCCTGCTGAATGTCCAGTCCGAAATCAATCACACCCATGAGAATATTGGCCACGGTGGTGATGATGCGCGCTCCTCCGGGCGATCCGAGCACCAGATAAACTTGCGGTTTGCCTGCGGTTTCCGTGGGCCCCGCTTCCTTCAACTGCAGAGCCGGACGCAATACTATCGTCGGCGTCATCGACGAGAGCGGTCGCTTGCCGGCGCCAATGGCATTCGCCGGACCCTGGATTAGCCCGTCAGAATTCGGCACCCCGGGAGCTGACGAAAAATCGTCCATCTCGTTGTTTAGCAGGAAACCCAGTCCGTCGGCGGTCACATACGAACCAAAAATGCCGTTGAGCGTCGTCGTGACCGCCACCGCATTGCCCTGCGCGTCCACGATGGAGTAATGAGTTGTGTCTTCGGGTTCATCAGCCATACAGGGAATTGTGCCTCTTGGGAGCATGGCCAGCGATTTGGAATTTGGGATTTCGGAATTGGGATTTCCCGCAATTGCATGTACCGGGTTTTGATTCCCAAATCCCAAATCCAAAATCCCAATTCTTCTTTCTGGCGGCTGGCTACTGACCACTGCCGACTGATTTTCACATGGATTGTTCACCGCATAGGTATCCAGCTCGCTGAAGACCGCCGGCCGCTTCAGGTCCGCGCTGGGAGTCGCTTTCTCCTGATCGAGGCCTTCCCGCCAGGCGGTGCCGTAACGTTTGTCGATGAGTTGAGCGACCGGTACCCTGGTGAAATCGGGGTCTCCCATGAAGTCGGCGCGATCGTAATATGCGCGGCGGAATGCCTCGGTGATCAGGTGAACGGATTTGGCCGTGTGGTCGCCATCCTTGCCCAGGTCGAATCCCTCCAGAATGTTGAGCATCTCGATCAGCGCGGTCCCGCCGGAGGAGGGCGGCGGAGCGCTGATGATCTCATATCCGCGGTAGGTGCCGTG
>JBEKOS010000218.1:0-7225 GCA_049521535.1 Terriglobales bacterium
TTCTAAGCCTGATCGACCCGGTTGGCGCCACCATGTCGAAGCGCGCGGGATCAGCGAATAACATGCGCGTTACTTTCTGTCGTCCCTACGGGACTCGACTCGCCTCACACGCTTACCCCGGATTCCGCTCGCACAAATCGCTCGCTACATCCGGGGCTAACGTCTGCCGCCCCTCCCCCACCCCACCTCGCGCAAGAACGGCGCGCGGCGGGGACCTCGGTTCCGGGGCTTTAATGGCGGCGAACCTGCGCCCCCGCGCGCAAATGCAATGCAGGGCGTGGGCCCCGGTTTAGGGCTGCATCCCCGTCGTTCATGCGCCTTACGCAATTTCGGTATGCCCCGCAATCCTGGTAATACACCGCCAGATAGTGCCGGAGGCACGACCGACGTTAGCCCCGGATGGAGCGTAGCGGAATCCGGGGTTAGCTCTCGAACCCGTTCTTCGCGTCTGCCTTGCGCTAATCCATCGCGCCGGTAAAGTTCGTCAGGTTGGACGCCGGTGGGTTTGGATATTTCTTGACCGACCCCTCGTACTCCTGTATCGCCTTGAACACGGGCCCCATCAGAAACATGGCATCGCCGGTCATATTCATTTCCTCGTGCGGATCCATCTCGATGTTATACATCTTGGGAAACCACATCGAGCCGTTGGCAATGTACATCCCGGCCAGGGCTTCATGGGTTCCCGCGGTCATGTGCATGTCCTTGAAGTAGATACGCCATTGCTTCCACCGTGCGGCGACAAGGTCCGGGCCGATGAAGGTAAGCAACGTATCACGGGCCCCGGTCTCACTCTTGCCGAAGAGCACCGCCGACTGGTCCACACCGTCGATGGGACGATCCGTGGGCAGCTTGCTTCCAAGAATCGATGCAAAGGTCGGCAAGAAGTCCATAATGGAGAACATCGCGTAAGAAGTGGTATTGGGAGCGATGTGCCCGGGCCAGCGGATGAAGCAGAAGGTCCGGATGGCGCCCTCGGTGGCCTCGCCCAGTTCGCCGCGATAGGGTCCGGCGCTGCCATCGTCGGGAGATCCCAGGTTGCCCATGTTCTTCAGGTCCCAGCAACAGGGTCCGTTGTCGGAGGCGAAGACCACGATGGTGTTTTCGTCGATCTTGAGTTCCTTGAGCGTGTCAAGCACCTGGCCGACGTGGTAGTCGCCTTCCATCATCTTGTCGCCGTAATTGCCGATCCGCGATTTGCCGGCAAACATCTTATCGGGATAGTTGGGCTCATGACCCATCGAAAATGGAAGGTAGGCGAAGAACGGCTTGCCGGCCGCGTGCTGCTGCTTGATGAAGGCGATGGTACGGTCGGTGAGGTCGTCGTCGATCTCCGCGCGTACCTCAGGCGTAAAAGGTTTTACGCGCTCCAGCGGACCGCCCGCCTTCTGCTGCATGATCCAGGGGCCTTTCTCGAGAAGAACGCTTTCAGGCGCTTGGATGCTGTGCGTCATCAAGGCGAACGGGACCGCGGTCATCTCGTGCCACGAGGTATCGAGCGGAATGCCGTAAAACTCATCAAAGCCGTGCGAAGTTGGCTGGCTCTGCGGTTCTCCGCCGAGATGCCACTTGCCATAGATGGCGGTCGCATAGCCCGCGCCCTTGAACAACTCCCCCATCGTGTACGCCTTGGCGGAAAGCGTATTGGGTCCGCCCGGCAGGGAGATGAGCGAGAGTCCATTGCGGATGGAGTATTGCCCGGTCATGAGAGCGGCCCGAGATGGAGTGCACGTGGACTCCACCAGAAATTGCGTGAGGCGCAGGCCCTCGCGGGCCATCTGGTCGGCGCGTGGCGTCGGGTAGCCGCGCAGTTCGCCGCCGCCGTACGGCCCCATGTCGCCATAGCCGACGTTATCGGCCAGAATGAATACCACGTTGGGCTTGCTCCCTGCGCCGCCACTGGCGTTTTGCGCCTCTAGCGGTGGCAGGCCTAGTCCAAGGACAGTGCCGGCAGCCGCAAGGGCAAGGGTCAGTTTTTCCATCCAGTTCGTCATTGCGTTCCTCCACTTTCAGTTGGCTTTAATTCGACTAAGGCCAGAACCTGCGCGTGGCTCGGTACGGCTCTTGAGTTTCTTGCGGAATCAGTCATTATAATCAAACAGAATCTGTGCACGCCTCCTGAGGGGTTGACGCAATCAGGAATTCGGCCGTCCCTGATGGGACTTGGGATCACACGGGCATGCTACCCAGGACGCCCGCGCGCAAGAAACCGCGCGCGCAGGCGGTCCTGGGCTACTTTCGCCTTCTCCCTGTAGGAGAATACTCGCAAAGAATGCAACCTTGACGGCGGCATTCAGCACTCTCGATCCCGCAGTCTTGCTCCGTTCTTTCCACGGCAACCGCCCGCGAGAACGCACGCGGACGCTGAACGTGGGGTACCAGGCAACTCTTCGTTCTTTGGCCGCCGACGTTTCCCTGCGTGTGGTCGGGACTGACTCTGGTGGGCACAGATCAGGCAATGTCGTCGGGTGCCAATAATCACTGCCTTGTTGCTCTCGTAGGCAGGAAGCCAGAATCGCCCTGCCCACGCATGCGCTCGATCGGCTTCGTAATGCTCCTTACATAGTGAGGAACCGAGGATGGCCTGTCCACGCATGCACCGGCTAGGCTTCGTATTCTTCCTCCCGTAGGGAGGGCCGAGAGTAGCCCAGGAGGTGCGCGCGTCCTGGGCGCGCCGGCGTCCTGGTTAACCCGCGCACAATTTGCCAAGAGTGTCAGTTCCCGATCAACCTCGGGTCGTATTCAATAAGCCGCTTCTTAGGGATTGCCAAAATCTTTGCCCGATAATCGCGACAGGCCTATGAGGGCGCTAAGCGAGGCATCCGCCATTAGGGTCGCATGACCCTGTTACTTGGTGCGTATCTGTTCGTAAGTTGGCAATTGAGAGGCATTCCAGCCGCCGCCAAGGGCTTCCACCAGCAGCACGCTGGAGGTGAGGCGGCGCGTCAGTACCGCGACCGCAGTCTGTTCGTTCTGCAAGTCAGCGCTCTGCGCCAGAATTACCTGTAGATACGTTGCAATCCCCTGCTTGTACTGGTCGGTCGAGATATCCAGCGCATTCTGCGCAGCCTTAACGGCTTTATCTTGCGCGGTGGCCTCAGTTTCCAGTATGCGCAGGGCCGCCAGTTCGTCTTCCACCTGCTGGAAGGCGGTCAGCACCGTTTGGCGATAATTGGCAACGGTGGCGTCATAAGCAGACTCCTCCACTTTGATTTGCGCGTGCAGCCTGCCGCCGGCAAATAGAGTCTGGGTAAATTGCGGCCCCAGGGACCAAAAGCGGCTGGGCCAGGTTAGCCACTTGGTAATCGAATCCGACTCAAACCCACCGGCTGCGCTTATCGTCAAGGAAGGATACAGCGCTGCCACGGCGATGCCGATCTGTTCGTTGGCAGAGGCTACCATGCGCTCGTTGGCGGCGATATCCGGACGGCGCTCCAGCAGTGCGGAGGGGACACCAGTGGGTGTGTCTGGCGGAGGGGCGGAGAGCAGAGCGCGAGGGATGGTGACTTCCGACGGCGGTTTGCCGACCAGAATCGCGATTGCATGCTCGTACTGGGTCCGCTGGACCTCGAGGTCAATCAACTGCGCCTGTGCTGTGTAGAGCTGGGTTTCGGCCAGCGCCACATCCGCTCCGGACGCGATACCGAACTGAAAGCGGTTTTGCGTCAGCTCCAAATATTCCTGGTACGCCTTGACCGTACGTTCCAGCAGATCCTCTTGCGAGTCCAGGCCGTGCATTTGAAAATAGTCCTGGGCAAGCTGGGCTTGGTTGGTTAGGCGGATGTTCTCCACGTCCGCAGCGGAAGCCTGCGCCGTTTCGGCCGCGGCGCGTATGCTGTGGCGGACGCTTCCCCAAAGATCGGCCTGGTAGGACACGTCAAAGGGCAGACTGTATTCGCTGAGGCTAACGGAGGGCTGCGCTTTCGAGAGCGTTCCAGAGGTGCCGGAGTTGGTATACCCGGGTGATGTTGTTACCGTTGGATATAACGCGCTACGCGCGATTCGCACCTGGGCCCGCGCTTCTTCATATTGCGCCATGGCAGCCAGCACGTTTTGGTTGGATACGCTTACCTGCTCTTCGAGGGCGTTCAGTGCCGGATCGTTATAGATCTCCCACCATTTGCCTTTGAGTTGGCTGTCGCTGGGTTGGGCCTCTTTCCATCCTGCCGGTGGCTGCTCCTTGAATGCCGGTGCCGCCGGAAGCGGTGGGCGTTGATATTTTGGGCCGACCATGCAGCCGGACAAAAGCGAGCACAGACATAACGAGGTACAAAGGAGGAATTTGGGATTTAGGATTTGGGATTTAGGATTTATAACTCTGCCAATGCGCACCGCACCCTCTGAAATCCAAAATCCGAAATCCCAAATCTTAAATCTATGCATCATGCCTCCGAGCCGATGGGCCCAACTCTTTGTCTGCCGTTGTTGCGAACGCCATACCACCAGTTCTGCAGGCGGTCGAAGTATAGATAGACCACCGGGGTCGTGTACAAGGTGAGCCATTGACTCACCAGCAGCCCGCCGATGATGGTGATGCCCAGCGGGCGGCGCAATTCCGAGCCAATCCCTGTGCCGACTGCCAGTGGCACTGCGCCGAATACCGCCGCCATGGTGGTCATCAGGATGGGGCGGAAGCGCAGCAGGCAGGCTTCGAAAATGGAATCCCGCGGGCTCTTGCCTTCGTTGCGCTCTGCCGCCAGCGCAAAATCCACCATCATGATGCCGTTCTTTTTCACGATGCCGATCAGCAGGATGATCCCGATCATGGCGATCACCGTCAAGTCGGTGTGCGTAAGCATCAGCGCCAACAACGCGCCGACGCCGGCCGAAGGCAAGGTCGAGAGGATGGTGATGGGGTGGACATAGCTTTCATACAGGATGCCGAGCACGATAAACACCGTCCCCAGCGCCGTTGCAATCAGCAAGGGTTCATTTCCCAGCGACTGTTGATAAGCCTGCGCCGTACCGGTGAATGACTTGTGCAAGGTTGGGGGCAGGCCGATCTTAGCCGAGGCAATCTCAATCTCTTTCACGGCATCGCCCAGGGAAACCCCCGGCTGCAGGTTGAAAGAAATTGTTACCGAGGGAAATAGGCCCTGGTGATTAACCGTAAGGGGCGCGGTTGTGGGTCCGTACTTCGTAACCGCGCCCAGCGGAACCTCTTTGCCGCTGGGCGACTGCACCCAGATGTCGCGCAACGTCTCGGGACTCTGCCAGAACTCCGGCGCCACCTCCATCACCACGTGATACTGGTTCAGAGAGGTGTATGTGGTGGAAACCTGGCGCTGCCCGAAGGCGTCGTACAGCACGTTGTCGAGCAGTTGCGAGGAAATGCCGAAGCGCGCCGCGGTATTCCGGTCGTACTGCAACATCGATTGCAAGCCGCTGTTCTGCTGGTCGCTGTTCACATCGACGATGGTCGGAATGTGCTTGAGTTGTTCCAGCATGCGGGGCGCATAAAGGTTGAGATCCTCGAGGTTGTCGCCCTGCAGAGTGAACTGGTATTGGGCGTTGCTCAGCCGGCCGCCCACGCGCAGGTCCTGGGAAGGCACCAGGTACAGGGTCGCGCCCGGGACCTTGAGGAGTTTGGGCCGCAACCGGGCAATGATGAGGTCGGCATTGAGCTTTCTTTCCGCCAGCGGCTTAAGGGGAATGAACATGCGTGCTGTGTTGGTAGATGTTCCTCCGCCGCCACCGGTAAAGCCGAGGACGTTGTTGACCGCCGGGTCCGCCTTTACAATCTCGATCATTTGCAGAAGTATCTTGTTCATTGCCTGGAAAGACGTGTCCTGATCGGCTTGAATCGATCCCTGGATGCGGCCGTTGTCCTGCTGGGGAAAGAAGCCTTTGGAGACGTGAATAAACAGGTATACGTTCAGTCCAATGGTGGCCAGCAGTACCATCAAAGTAATAAAGGAGTGGCGCAGCGCCACCGCCAGTGTTCGTCCATACAGGTTCACGACCCAGTTGAAAGCGCGTTCACTGGCCCAGTACATCTTGCCGTGGGCTTCATGTTGCTTCAGCAGGTGAGCACACATCATCGGAGTGGCGGTGAGCGACACCACCATCGAGATGCCGATGGCTACCGAGAGCGTGACGGCAAATTCCCGGAACAAGCGTCCAACGATGCCCCCCATCAGAAGGAGAGGGATAAACACCGCCACCAGCGAGATGCTGATGGTCATTACGGTGAAGCCAATCTCCTGCGCACCTTTGAGCGTGGCCTCGAATGGGCCCATCCCCTGTTCCATATAGCGCGTAATGTTCTCAATCACCACGATGGCGTCGTCAATCACGAAGCCGGTGGAGATGGTCAGCGCCATCAGGGACAAGTTATCCAGGCTGTACCCGCAGAGGTACATCACGCCGAACGTGCCCAACAGAGACAACGGCACCGCCACGCTTGGAATGATGGACGTGCGCATGCTCCGCAGAAAAAAGAACACGACCAGGATGACAAGGATGATGGAGATTACAAGGGTGCGTTCCACATCGCGAACGGATGCCCGGATGGTGGTCGTTTGGTCCAGAGCGACGTTTACTTCAATCGCCTGCGGTATGGCCGCTTTGAGCTGAGGGAGCGTGGCCAGGACGAGATCCACGGTGTCAATGATGTTCGCTCCCGGCTGGCGGAAGATAATTAGCAGGATGGACGGCTTGCCGTTGGCGTACCCGGCATTGCGAATGTCCTCGACCGAATCCTGCACCTTGGCGACGTCGGAGATGTGAACGGCGTCGCCGTTGCGATAAGCCACCAGCAGGGGCTCGTAATCTACAGCCTTAAACAACTGGTCATTAGTGTCGATTTGCCACTGGTGATGGCTGTCAGAAAAATTGCCCTTGGGCTCGTGAGCGTTGGTGGAGCCCAGCATGCCGCGCACCTGTTCGAGGCCTATGCCGTATTTGTTCAGGGCCGTGGGATTCAGCTCTATGCGTACCGCCGGGAGAGTGCTGCCACCTACAATCACCTGGCCCACGCCGCTCACCTGCGATAGCTTCTGCGCCATGATGGTGGAGGCGGCGTCGTACATCTGTCCTTTGCTCAGCGTGTCCGACGTGAGGGAGAAGATCAGGATGGGGAAGTCGGACGGATTGACCTTTCGATATGTGGGATTGCTCGGCAGGTTAGTGGGCAAATAGCCGCGTGCCGCATTAATCGCCGCCTGCACATCACGGGCCGCAGCATTAATGTCGCGATTCAAATCAAATTGCAGAGTGATGCCCG
>JBEKOS010000219.1:0-7125 GCA_049521535.1 Terriglobales bacterium
TGTGGGATGGAGGCAATAACGATACTCCATTTTATCGCTCCGATCTGGAGATCGTGGTGGTGGATCCGCATCGACCCGGTCACGAAATTATGTACTATCCCGGCATGGTCAATCTGCTGCGGGCAGATGTAATCATCATCAACAAGGTTGACACCGCCAAGCCGGCGGACCTCGATGTTGTCCGCGCGAATGTCCGCAAGTTCAATCCTACCGCCAAGGTAATTGAGACCGCCTGTCGCGTCACGGTACCTGAACCCGAGCAGGTAAAGGGCAAACGCGTGCTGGTGGTCGAAGATGGGCCCACTCTCACCCATGGCGAAATGCGCTACGGCGCCGGAGTGGTTTGTGCCCGCCAACAGGGAGCGGCGGAAATTATCGATCCCAGGCCCTTCGCGATAGGCTCGATCCGCACGACGTATGAAAAGTATCCGCACATGATTGAGCTTCTGCCGGCTATGGGCTATAGCGAAACTCAGCGGCACGAACTGGAGTCCACTATAAACAACGTCCCTTGCGATTTGGTCCTGGTGGCCACCCCCATCGATCTGGCCCGTGTGATCAAAATCAACAAGCCGTCGCTGCGAGTGAGTTACGAAGTCGAAGCAGTCAGCAAGCCCATGCTGCGCGACGCGCTGGTGGAATTCACGCAATCGCACAAGAAAGAAGCCGTAATGGCGGGGGCGGCCGGATAATGTCAAGCGCAACGATGAGACCACAACCGCCGCCAATGGAACGAATGGGGACAGACTTTCTGTCCATTCGGGATTTCACCTCTCAACAGATCCGCGAACTGCTTGATTCGGCACGCCGGATCAAAGCAGACCCGGCAGCCTACAGCACCTCCCTAAAGGGCAAGACCCTGGCCTTGATCTTCGAAAAGCCGTCTCTACGTACCCGCGTCAGCTTTGACGTGGGCATTCAGCAACTCGGGGGCTTTTCAATATACTTGTCTCCCGCGGAGATCAACCTGGGCAAGCGCGAGTCGGTTTATGATGTTGCCAAAAACCTGGAGCGCATGGTGCAGGGGATCATGATCCGCACCTTCGCTCATGAAATCGTCGAACGAATGGCTGAATTCGCCAGCGTCCCGGTGATCAATGGCTTGACCGATTACAGCCACCCTTGCCAGGCAATGGCCGATTACCTCACGGTCCTTGAGGTAAAGGGCAAATTGGCAGGCATCAAGTTTGCATACGTCGGGGACGGCAACAACGTTGCCCACTCCCTCATGTTTGCCGGCGCGCAGTTAGGGACGCATGTCTGGTTAGCCACGCCTGCCGGATATGAACCGGACAAAGTCGCCGTCGAATGGGCGCGACAGCGGGGCGCCGAAACCGGAGGCACGTGCAACCTGACTAACGACCCGGTCGAGGCGGCGCGCGAGGCAGACGTGGTTTATACCGACGTTTGGGCCAGCATGGGTCAGGAGTCCGAGGCGCAACAGCGTCGCCAGGTCTTTCTGCCGTACCAGGTCAATGCTGCTTTATTCGGCCATGCCAAACCGGACGCTCTCTTCATGCACTGTCTGCCCGCTCACCGCGGCGATGAGGTCACCAACGAGGTGATTGATTCGCCGAATTCGGTGGTATTTCAGGAAGCCGAAAATCGCCTGCACGCCCAGAAGGCAATCATGCTGGAGTTGATGAAGTAGCAAGGGGCTAGTAGCAAATCGTTGCTGCTAACTGCTTGCTGCTTGCTGCTTCTATGAGTAGGACTGCTCTCATCGCCGTCGGCGGGAACTCGTTGATCCGGGCGGGCGAAAAGGGCACCGTCGCCGAACAGTTGGCAAATGCCCGTCGGACTGCTGTTGCCATCGTAGGCCTGATTCGCGACGGCTACCACCTGGTTGTCACTCACGGCAATGGTCCCCAAGTGGGAGCGCAATTGCTCCGGTCGGAACTTGCTTCCGATCAGGTCCCCGGCCAGACGCTCGACGTTTGCGGTGCAGCAACTCAAGGTGAAATTGGCTATCTCCTGGCGCAAGCATTGCGCGAGGAACTCTTGACTTCGGGCATGCACGAATCGATGCCGGTGGCGTCGGTCATCACGCAAACCGTTGTTTCGGCGGATGACCCTGCGATGCAACACCCGAGTAAGCCCATTGGCCCGTTCTATTCGCAAACGGAGGCGGAGGCGCGCCAGCGTACTCTGGGATGGCACATCTTTGAAGACGCCGCGCGCGGCTATCGCCGTTTGGTCCCTTCCCCTGAGCCTGTGGAGATCTTGGAACTTCCCGCCATACGTGCGCTGATGGATCAGGGTATGCTGGTTGTGGCTTGCGGGGGCGGAGGAATTCCCGTGGTTCGCACCGCAACGGGGATGCTTGGCGTGGAGGCGGTCATTGACAAGGATCGAGCCTCTGCCCTGCTGGCGGCGAAGTTGGGAGTCGAGCTGTTTGTCATCTCCACGGATGCCGATTGCGTTTATGTGGATTACAAGAAGCCGGGTCAGCGACCCCTGCGCGAAGTGACCTCCGCGGAGATGGAAGTTTATTATCGTGCAGGTGAGTTTCCGGCGGGTAATATGGGCCCCAAGATCGAATCGGCACTGCGATTTCTGCGTGCCGGCGGAGAAGAAGTAATCATCACTTCTTACGAGCACTTGCTTGCTGCTGTGGGAGGCACTGCCGGTACGCACATTGTGAAAGAAAATAGCAAGAACGTTCTTGGCTCTCGACTCTTGGCTTTCGGCACCGAGCTACGCATTGCCGGGACGGGCAAGAGCCAACAGCCAATAGCCAATAGCGCTTCTTTGATTGGCGCCCAGCCTGTGGAGACTGTGAAATGAGCTCCGCATCGCGCCCTCAGCCCGAGCGTCCCACGCGACTGGAGCATGTTGTCGAGTCGCAGCAGTTCACGGTGCCCATGCTGATGGAACTGTTCGCCCGCACCCGGCAAATGGAACGCATAGTCTCCCGGGGTGGCACTCTCGATTACCAGAACCGGATTCTTGCCAGCGTTTTCTACACGCCTTCAACGCGCACCCGATTTTCGTTCGAAGCCGCCATGCACCGGCTGGGCGGACGGGTGCTCTCCACGGAACAGGCGCGTGCCTTCTCGTCGGAAATCGAAGGTGAGCAGGTAGAGGATTCGATTCGCATCATCGGCAGCTATAGCGATGTGATTGTGATACGCCATCACGAGCCGGACGGCGCCAAGCGGGCGGCCCAGGTATCATCGGTCCCGGTTATTAATGCCGGCGATGGCAAAGGCGGCCAGCATCCTACGCAAGCCTTGCTCGACCTTTACACCATTTATCGGGAGCGCCCGCTCGCCGGCCTGAGTGTGGCTTTTATTGGCGAGCTGGACCGGGGACGGACTGCCCGCTCGTTGGCATATTTGCTGGCAAAATTTGAAAGAGTCAAGATCTACTTTGTAGCGCCGCCGGAACTGCAGATCAAGCCTGATATTTTGGAATATCTGGATCATCATGGCGTACGCTACGAGCTGGAATCTGACCTGGACCGGGTGGTGCGCGAGGTGGATGCCGTCTATCAGACCCGCATCCATCCCGAGCGCATGGCCGACAAGCAGCGGCTTAGACGATATTCGATCGACTCCGGCGTCCTGCAGCGTATGAAGGCCGATGCCATGATCCTGCACCCCCTACCACGTACCGTGGAACTGGACAAGACCGTGGACAGCGACCCGCGCGCGCTCTATTTTCGTCAGGCCGCAAATGGACTTTTTGTGCGTATGGCGCTGTTGACGATGCTGCTTGACAAGGAATGAACGCACAATTTGAATTTTAGATTTCGGATTTCGGATTTGGAATACTTTGACCGCTGCTCCTCGTAGGGCGATGCGATAGAACAAGGGGATCCCGGCATGGGCTGTTTCCTTGGCCCTGCAAATCCCAAATCCTAATTCCGAAATCCGCAATTCGCTAAGGAGAACCAATGTCTGCAAAAGCCATCATGGAAGCACGAATGACCACCCAGGAATTTATCGAACTCGAAAATACGTACGGCGCACACAACTATCATCCACTGGATGTCGTGATTGACCGCGCCGAAGGTGTTTGGGTTTATGACGTGGAAGGCAGGCGTTACCTTGATTGTCTCGCCTCCTATTCGGCGGTGAATCAGGGCCATTGCCATCCGCGCATCCTGAAAACACTTAAAGACCAGGCGGAAAGGGTCACCCTCACCTCGCGGGCCTTTCGCAACGACCAGCTTCCTTTGCTGTACAAGCAGCTTCACGACCTCACTGGTTTTGATATGGCCCTGCCGATGAATTCGGGGGCTGAGGCCGTGGAGACTGCAGTGAAAACGGCGCGCAAGTGGGGATACACCGTAAAGGGAATTCCGGACGGCCAGGCGGAGATTATTGTCTGCTCGAACAATTTTCACGGCCGCACCGTCACCGTCGTGAGCTTTTCCACGGATGAGCAGTACCGCTCCGGGTTCGGGCCGTTCACGCCCGGATTCAAGATCATTCCTTATGGAGACACCGCGGCGTTGCGCGCAGCAATCAACGCGAATACCTGCGCCTTCCTGGTGGAACCGATACAGGGCGAGGCTGGTATCGTCATTCCCCGCGCAGGCTTCCTGAAGGAAGCGGCGGAGATCTGCCACGCACAGCGCGTGCTGTTGATGGCCGATGAAATTCAATCAGGTTTAGGGCGTACCGGCAAGCTGTTTGCTTACATGCATGAGGGGATTACACCTGACGTGCTGATTGTCGGCAAAGCCCTGGCTGGCGGGTTCTATCCGGTTTCTGCGGTTCTCGCTTCGAAGGAAATCCTGGGCGTGTACAAACCCGGCGACCACGGCAGCACTTTTGGTGGCAATCCGCTGGGCTGCGCCGTCGCCCGTACCGCTCTGCAGGTGTTGATCGACGAAAAGATGGTGGAGCACTCCGCAGAAATGGGTGCGTATTTCCTCCAGCGATTACAGACCCTTCGCAGCCCCGATTTGAAGGAGGTGCGCGGACGCGGTCTGTGGATCGGAATCGAATTGCTCAGTCCTGCCCGCCCATATTGCGAGGCGCTGAAGGCTGAGGGTCTCCTCTGCAAAGAAACGCACGATCATGTGATCCGGGTTGCGCCACCGCTTGTGATCACGCGTGAAGAGATCGATTGGGCGTTTGAGCGTATTAAGAAAGTGATCGAGAAAAGCCGGAATTAAGCAATGCGTCTGATTTCCCACATCTGATCTGCACATAGTACCGCGGGCCAGATGTGGGAAGAACGTTCTTTGGCCAGCGCGCAATCCATCGCTTTCAGGTCCCGTTTCTGCCCGCCAGGAACGCGCGCAGGAATGGAGCACTCGGTGCCATACCCCCTTCACTTTGCAGGCCCGGCCGGCGGGTCCTGTCTCGGTAGCGGCGCGCGCGGCAGCATCTCATCACGCATAGCGGCGTTGTACACGAACCACGCCATGACGACGGCCTGTTGCATCAGGTCTTCGCGCTGCAATCGTTCATACACGTCCATGTTGGTGTGGTGCGTGCGCGTGGAATACTCAATGGGATCCTGAATAAATTGAAAGCCGGGCAATCCGACGCTGTCGAAGGATAGGTGGTCCGTGCCTCCAGTGTTGCGCATGGTCACAGTACTCACGCCCAAGTCCTTGACATATTCGATCCATTTCTCAAAGATCGGCCAGACAGCCGCGTTCTCCTGCATGTAAATGCCGCGCAGTTTACCCGTGCCATTGTCGATATTGAAATATGCCGCCAGCTTGGCGTACTCAGGTTTCAATTGCAGCGGCCCGGTGGGACGGCGGAGAAATTCCGGCAGTTCTTTCTCTTTCGGATCGGTCGGATCAGGTCGCGATGCAAAATGCTCCTTAACGTAGGCCCGCGAGCCCAGCAAGCCTTCTTCCTCACCAGTCCAAAGGGCAATGCGAATCGTGCGGCGCGGTTTGATTCCAGCCATCTTCAAAATACGTACTGCCTCCATGACTGCGGCTGATCCGGCGCCGTTGTCAGTGGCACCTGTCCCGCCGTGCCAGCTATCCAGGTGCGCCCCAAGCATTACGATCTCATCCTTCTTATCGGTACCCGGGATTTCCGCAATGGTGTTATACGCCATTGGATCATCGTCGAAGAACTTGGTTTGCACATTTAATTCGAGTTCCACCGGCACTTCGCGCTCCAGCAGGCGGGTTATGCGGCCATAGTTCTCCACCGCCATGTTTAGGGTGGGCACGCCGAGCGGTTCACCGGGCTTGTAGGCCTGCGTTCCCGACATGGTGATGAGGCCTTCGTCAAATTGGCTTGGCTCAAAAACGGCCACTACTTTTTCGTCAAGGAAAAACTGACTCACCAGCTTGGCCAATTCCATACGCTTCCGCCGTTCCTCAGGATTGAACGGCCCCGTGGAACGCTCGCCAGGAATCTGAAATTGCTCGATTTCTTCCAGCTTCTTGTCCGTATATCGTTCCGACAATGGTTCGACCGAAGCCTTTACCTCGCGCATCTCGCCGCTCAAGACCAACATCCCGCCTAACTTTCCCCTGTACTTCTCCAGATCTTCTTTTTTCTCGATCTTGACCCTGACTACTTTTGCCCGTACGACGCCATCGGTTCCCGGCGTCCACCCGCGGGGAATAGCGTGCAGCATGGCAATATCGGGAGCAATCATGCGCACGGAGGTAAATTCCTCCTGCCAGCCTCGTCCGAATGGTCCCCAGCTTTCCAGGTGAGCGTTGGCAAGGCCCCACTCGGACAACTTATTCTTCGTCCACTCGTTGGCCTCCTTGAGCTCGGGCGACCCGGTAAGGCGGGGACCGATGCGGTCGCTTAGCTCGCTCATAGTCTGCATCACCTGCGAATGGCGAAAGCCCTCCTGCCGGATGCGTGTCATGGCTTCCATGTCTGCCGCCTGGGTCGGTTGGTCGTTTGCGGCGCGCACTTCTGCTGCTAGGGTCGCACCTACGATTAATGCAGCAAGAATCACCTTGATTCCTAACCGAATACTCACAAGAATTCCTCCTGGATGGAACTTCGGACAAGAACTAATACAGAAATCAGCAGCCTGTGTAACCGCAAGGCGGCCTTTGCTGATTGTTGACCGCTGAAAGCTGACGGCCAGAGTAGCATATTCCAATCCAGAAATGAGCCTGAAATCCGGGTTTCATTCCAATGCGGGATGAGCCTGAAAAGATCATCCCCCTGAGAA
>JBEKOS010000220.1:0-8201 GCA_049521535.1 Terriglobales bacterium
TGAGCGTACCACTGCGCATGCCGCGCTCGTGACCGCCCCCATCAATCTGCGGGGCTATCCTGGCATTCGGTGTCTTGGGTCCCTGACTGGGCAGTTTCCGAACATAGAGCGCGCCGACGCCCTTGGGGCCGTAAATCTTGTGTGCGGACATGGACAGTAAATCAATACATTGTTCCGCAACGTTGACGGGAATTCTGCCTGCTGCCTGAGTGGCATCAGTGTGAAAAAGCACGCCGCGGTCCCGGCAGAGCTTGCCGATTTCTCCCACAGGCTGGAGCACGCCAATTTCATTGTTGGCCGCCATGATGGTGACCAGAACGGTCTTGTCGGTTAAGGCCGTCCGCAATTCGTCTAGATCGACGATGCCGTCGGACTGCACGCGCAGACAGGTAACGCGGAATCCCTGCTTCTCGAGGCGCTTGCAAGTGTCGAGGACCGACTTGTGCTCGCTGGCGCAGGTGATGATGTGGTCACCCCGGTCGCGGTTCATTTCCATCACGCCCTTAATCGCCAGATTGTTGCTTTCGGTTGCGCCGGAGGTGAATACGACCTCGGCGGCATCGGCATGGAGCAGGCGGGCGACGTGGGCGCGCGCCTGCTCAACTGCCTGCCGGGCTTCCCAGCCGAACGCGTGGTTGCCGCTGGCAGGATTGCCAAATTTCTCCCTGAAGTAGGGAAGCATCTCCTCGAGCACACTCGGATCGAGAGGCGTGGTGGCGTGGTTGTCCATGTAAATGGGCAAGGCAATGCCGTTGGGACCGGCACGCCGCTCTACTAAAACCTTGTCCGGGGCAGTCATCGTTTCGGTGAGGTCAAAACAAATCCATTGTAGGCAGGGCGGGACACGAATGGAAGTGGTTAAGCCACTTTTCGCAGCGAAAGGCCGGTTGCCTGGTGGTCACGCGAGAGTAATCTCACGATGCATTGGCGGGGGTGGTGGCCAGGGAAAGTGTCTCGAGCAGGTTGATTCCGGCACTTCTCAGCAGAGCTGCCACGTCGTCTTCGCGAAGGCGCGAAGCGTCATACTCCACGCGGATCACTCGGTTTCCTTCGTCAAAGGAAACACACCAGATTCCGTAGACCTCCCGCACCTCGCGCAGCGCGCGCATTTCACGCTCGCCAGGGGCCTTTTCATAGGTGAAAGCAACATCCAGTAGAGTCATAATTTTGCACTTCCGTTAACCACTCTACTCACCGTCCTGGACCATGGCAACTGGAGGTCCACTCTACAACTGCACTAGCGCCCCTGCCGTTGGGTTTGATCACCAACGTGCTCGATGTGACCGTCCTCGAACTGCCAGCCGTAGCGCGAGAGCAGCTTGTAGCCCCTGCTTTTCCGCCAGTTCCTCCGGCGCTTCCGTCGCTCGGGGCGGACGCCCGCGTCTGCGTGGCGCCTCTGCCACAATATCGTGCGGATTCTGTTTTTTCTTCATGTTCTCCTACCTTTCTTCCACTGCATGTAGTTTTGACGGTCGAGCAGCATAAAGGGATGCAAAACCGTGAGTTGATAACTCGCATGCACAGCCAACAGCCCTCAGCTCTCGGCTCTCAGCCGTCAGCCAAACGGCTACGGGAGTTAAACCCGACTGAGCGGAGAATGTTTCCTTGCTCGATGCCGACATGGGAATTACACTCTCAAATGTAGTCGTTAGGCGGTAGTGCCGAAAGTTAGCCTGACGAATGGCCTTCAGCCGCGGCGCCATCCTGGGTGCAGACTGCTGACGGCTGATTGCTTGCACTGAGGTTTCTCATGGGATTGCCGAACCCCGGGTTACCAATACCGTCCACTCCCTACTTGCTGGTTATTCGAGCCGAGGAACAGTTCGCGCTTCTGCTGGAGCGTTCACCGTTCGCCATCGGCCGCAAGCCCGACAAGGACCTGTGCATTCCCGACCAGCGTATTTCCCGCGACCACGCTCAGATCACCCGCGAGGGCGACAGTTTCTTCCTGGAAGACCAGGGCAGCAAGCTGGGGACCTATGTCAACGGCATGCGCGTGGCAACGCGCCAAAAATTGACCCGTAACGACCGCATTGATTTCGGTCCCGCTGACGTCGGCCACATCGTTTTCTTCCCGGAAAAAACCCGTTTCGCGAGTGATCAGACAATCGTTGAAAGCGACACACGCGAACTGCTCTCGCAAATTACGGAGATGAAGACCACCAGCGAAGCCGCTGATCTGGAACGGCTTTCGCTGTTTCTGGAGGCGGCGCGCCGGCTGAACACGGCAAGAGTACTGGATGAAATCCTGATCACATTGTTGGAGGCGACCTTACGCCTCACTAAAGCCGAACGCGGATTTGTCTTTCTCCGCGCCAAGGACTCCAAGCTGCGTCTTGCCGCCGGGCTGGACGCCAAGGGGAAAACGCTTAGCCAGGACAGTACGATATCCCGGTCTATCCTGAACAAAACTGTAGATTCGGGCTCCGAATTCGTTGTAACCGACACCAGCGCCTCGGAAGAACTGGCCGGGCAGATGAGCATTGTGGCGTTCGAGCTGCGCACGGTTATTTGCATTCCGCTCATGCGGCGCGGTGAAGGCGGCGGCGCGGCTACGGCGAGTGGCGCTCTTTATCTCGACAGCAAGCGCGCATCCCGGGAAACCTCAACCGTGAGCCACGACTTGCTGCGCGCGATTGCGCGGGAAGCCGCAGCCATGGTCGAAAACGCGGAACTGGTGCAGGAGCAGGAACGCGCCCGGCGCTATGAGCAGGAACTGGCGATTTCCGCCTCGATTCAGCAGGGACTGATGACCGTAAGAATCCCCGATTCCTCCTTCGCGCAGGTCAATGCGCGGAATTTGTCCTGCAAGGAGATCGGCGGCGATTTCTTCGACGTGGTGAAGAGCGGCGACTGTCTTACTGCGATTGTGACCGATGTTTGCGGGAAAGGCGTTTCGGCGGCGCTACTGGCATCCATTCTGCAGGGCATGATATACGCGCAACTCCAGACCGGAGTGTCCCTCGCCCAGATTGCTGCGGTGGCCAATACCTTTCTCTGTCAAAAGGACCTCGGCGGGAAATATGCGACGCTGGCCATGGCTCGCATGAGCCCCAGCGGGCAGGTGGAATTCATCAATTGCGGGCACGTTCCCCCGTATCTGGTTCGCGGTAAACAGGTATTGCGTACCGAGCCGAAAAATCCCCCGGTTGGGCTGATTCCCGGGATTTCCTATGTAACCGAAAGCTTCCAGTTCTCGCCCGGGGACCGGCTGGTGATTGTCACCGATGGAATTACCGAAGCCGAGGACGCTAGCGGAGAATTTTTTGGAGACGAGCGCCTGGAGGAAGCCCTGGCCCTGGAGTCGTTCGAACAGATCTTCCAGCGGGTGCAGGCGTTCTGTGGAGCTACGCCGTTCAATGACGACTGTACGGTATTGGACCTGCGCTATCAGCCGATAGCGCCGGAGGGCCCTCCCACTGCGGCCTAGCAAGGACGACCGTGGGCTGGAGGTCGCCAACTTTGAATCTTCGGCATCTGCCTCAATTTGCGGCTTAAGCACCCAAGGAGCGAACCATGGAACCTTCGTCACCGCCGGCCCCGTCGCGCGAGTCTCATGCGGAAGCGGCTCAGCAGGTCGTGCACGCCCGGCATTTGCTGGAGCGACTGCGCGAACGACTGGAAAAAGACCATCCCGAGCTGGATGAGGCGCTGGAAAAGCTCGAATCAGCGTTGAACCTGCTGACCATTAAAACCGGTGGAATGCTCTAGCCGGTTGGCTCTCGGCATGTCACTGCCCGCCGTCGGCAGACTTCTTGAGCCACCTGAAGGCGGGTTCTGACCAATAGCCAAGAGCCTGCAAACAACAGCCAAGGGTCCCGACGCCCGCAGAGAACCAGCAGTCGACAATCAAGAGCCCCTTAAATGAACCTGACCTTCCTCGATTGGTCGGCCATCCTGGTATATCTCGCCGCGACTCTGGCTCTGGGTCTATTCTTCCGGAAGCGCTCAGGGCGCAGTCTGGACGATTACTTCGTCTCAGGCCGCAACGTAAATTGGTGGCTCGCCGGGACGTCCATGGTTGCCACCACGTTTTCCGCCGACACCCCCCTGATCGTTACCGGTTTGGTCTATTCGCAGGGCATATCGGGCAACTGGCTGTGGTGGGCTTTTCTGCCATCCGGCATGATGACGGTGTTTCTATTTGCCCGCCTCTGGCGGCGTTCGGGCCTGCTGACCGACGTGCAGTTTGCAGAAATGCGCTACTCGGGAAAGCCGGCCGCGTTTCTGCGTGGCTTTCGCGCTCTCTATCTGGGCTTGCTGATGAACTGCGTAATTCTGGGCTGGGTGACCAAGGCCATGACCAGCATCGTCAGCACCACGCTGGCTGGCACTCGTCTGCTTACGACGGTGGGAAGCATCGTGGGCGCGCACCTCGGTTCCAATTGGGGCGGCGACGACGGCGGAGCCCTTGCCATCTGCGTGTTGGTACTGATTCCTTTCACCGGCTTTTATGTTTCCCTCGGCGGCCTCTGGGGAGTGCTATGGACAGACTTGTTCCAGTTTGTCCTTAAGACGTCAATCGTGATTGCGGTAGCGTGGTATGCAGTCGCTGCCGTGGGCGGGATGAACGTTCTCTTAGCCCGCCTGAGGACCGTTCCGGCGGGGTTGCCCGGCCGGGATATCGGCAATCCGCTCGCATTTTTTCCGAATCTGTCGCGCGGCCTTTCCGCTGAGCCCCTGTGGACGATTCCGGTCGCTGCCTTTCTTGTTCATATTGGGGTGCAATGGTGGGCATTCTGGTATCCCGGCGCCGAGCCCGGCGGCGGCGGCTATATTGCGCAGCGAATCTTCAGCGCCCGCAACGAAAAACAAGGATTGCTGGCGGTCCTCTGGTTTAATTTCGCGCATTACGCGGTGCGCCCGTGGCCATGGATTGTGACCGCCCTAGCCGTGATCGTGTTGTATCCCGGTTTGAAGCAGCCGGAAACGGGTTACATGCTGGTGGTGAATCACTATTTTCCGCGCTCGCTGCGCGGACTGGCGCTTGCGGGCTTTCTGGCGGCCTTTATGTCAACCGTGGCGACACAATTGAATTGGGGCGCTTCTTATCTGGTTGCGGATTTCTACCGGCGCTTCCTGCGGCGCCGGCAATCGGAACGACACTATGTTTTGGTCTCACGCCTTTGCACGGTCTTACTGGTTGTTGCCTCGGCATGGGTATCGGTGCATCTCTCCACCATAGGCTCCGGGTGGCAAGTCGTGCTGGAGGTGGGTGCGGGTACCGGTGCGGTTTACCTGCTGCGCTGGTATTGGTGGAGGATCAACGCCTGGAGCGAGATTTCGGCAATGGCGTGTTCCCTTGTCGTGAGCCTCAGTCTGCGGATCTTGCATCCGTTTTCCGGAAATGCTTCGGTCGTTTTCGCGAAAAGCGCGCTTACCACGACCTTGATAACTTTACTCGTCTGGATCTCGGTCACGCTGCTCACGCCGCAGGAACCGGAGAGCATCCTGCTCTCTTTCTATCGCAAAGTGCGGCCCGATGGTTGCGGGTGGAAGCCAATTGCCAGGCAGGCTCCGGAGGTTGCCATTTCCCATGACCTTGGAGCCAATCTTTATGCGTGGATACTGGGATGTCTACTGGTCTATTGCAGCCTCTTCGGTGTGGGAAAGCTCATTCTGCACGAGCCCATGCTGGGCTGCGGACTGCTATCTGCGTCAGCCGCCTCGGCGGGGCTGCTCTACCGAAAACTCTCCCGGATTTAGCTCCTCCCGCTCAGCGTCTGACCCTGACTTGACCGTACGAGTACGGCCATAGGCCTCAGGGTGCGGGTGGACTTGCGGGTGGAGTTGAAGGCTGGCTGGGAGGCGGTGTCTCTGAAGTAGGAGCCTGTGTCTCTGGAGCAGAAATAGGGGTCTCCGCATTTGGAGAAGCGGGTGGCACCGATGCCGCATCCGTAGCGCCGGGCGCCGCCTCGGCTGCGGCCGCAGCAGCATTTGCCGGAGCTTCCTGGCTTGCTCCTGGTGTTGACGGCTTGGCAATCAATTGCGGGTCATACCTCGCCGGTACGTCGAGATTGAAGTACACGATTGTGTTCTTGCTGGTTTCGGGATCCTTCACCTGGACAACGTCAATCGTATGTCCGTCTCCAATCTCGACGGACTGTTTCACCGCCTGCAGATTGAGGAAAAGCAACAGCATGTGTTCTTCATCCGGAGAGATGACCACGAAGGCCGTCTGCCTATCGACGCCCTTTCCGGAATCGGTAATCGATTTGAGCAGTCCCTTCATCACGAATTTGTGGAACTCTTCTTTCTGGAGGTGAAACTTGCGGGCCGCCTCATTGCTGCCGGCGGCTTTGGCCAGTTCCCGATGCGCGAGATAGGCTACATACTGGCCATCAATGTCGACGAAATCATGATCCAGCACCACGTTCGCGTTCTTGATGGCGGAATCGAAACTCTTGGCGAACAAATCGATCATCATCTGCTTTTTCGCAGCAGTAGTGTCGACTTTTTGGCGGCGCTGCCATGAGTCCATATAGGTCATGCGAAGTCGCCTGAAGTCCACCTTTTGATCGCCGGCCTGGACGCGAGCCAGCAGTTTTCCGTACTCCAGCGCCGGATCATCGTGTGCGAGCAAGGGAAGAGCGCAAATCAAGAGAGCAAGAATAAAATAGCGGATTTGCATAACGAGGCATCCTATCCCAAAGCCCACCGTGTTGTCACTGCTTTGCCGCACCTTTCCCACCGCAGGTAATATGAAACACAGCAACCAGGTGGCAGGTTACGCCCATGAATAAAGAGCGAAAATTCTACGAGAACATCTCGGACATCGTGGGCCAAGCTGACATTTCGTCGGCGCGAGGGCGTTTCGAAGGTTTGAAGTTCAGCGGCAATTTCATAAAGCGGCTGCTCGTTCGTCTCTTGATCTCAGCGATAGCGTTGCTACTAATCGTATACGCCGGAGACTACATTGTGCTGCGTTATCGGGTGGCCGCAAAGCGCAACCCGTTTGGGACGGTTACCGTTGACCGCTTCTATTCCATCGCCGAAAAGAACAACCGAACGGAGTTCAATTATGCCGGTTCGGAAACGCAAACCTGCGTCCGTACCCTATTTCCCCATCTGGGCGATAATCCGTGCTGGTACGCCAGTCGCCATCGTGAGCAACGCATTGAGCAGTAACATGCGAGGAAAATCCGCCTCCGCTTCACTCCCGAGTCGCGGTTCAACGGCCCGTATCTAGTTTCTAACCAAAGACGGCCATCGAGCAGCCGATGATCCTTGACATTCGCCTTTTATTCGCTAATACTTGGCGTGAGCAGCAAGGAGTTCTGTTTTATGGCCATTACACGCCGCCAACGTCAGGTATACGACTTCCTCGCGGAGTTTGTGCAATCGAAGGGCTACTCGCCGTCATTTGAAGAGATCGGTGAAGGCCTTGGCCTTAACTCCTTGGCCACCGTGCACAAGCACATCACGAACCTGGAGAGAAAGGGACTCTTGAAACGGGACTACAATCGCAGCCGCTCAATTGATGTGCTGCCGATCCGCGGGCGAATGAAGCAGGCCATGGCCGCGCTGTCGGGCCTGCCCTTGGTGGGACGAATTGCCGCCGGCCAGCCCATGGAGGCCATCGAAAATCCAGAAACCATTTCTCTAAATGACTTCACCCGCGCCAAAGACGTTTTCGTGCTGGAGGTTCGCGGGGATTCCATGCAGGACGAGCATATCGTCAATGGAGACTATGTCCTGGTGGAGAAGGTGTCCACGGCACAGAATGGCGACATTGTAGTGGCCCTCGTCGCCAGCGGCGAGGCCACGCTCAAGCGCTTCTATCAGGAAGGCGCACAAGTGCGCTTGCAGCCTGCCAACGCCGCCATGGCCCCGATCTTTGTCGCAGCCAGCGATCTGCAGATCCAGGGAAGAGTGATTGGCGTTCTGCGCAAATACTGAGGGGGAAGCAGTTCCGACCATCTGCCGGTTGTGTGCCGGCGGCGTTACTCACTTGCGCTGGGAATGGCCAGCGCCGGTGGCTGGCTGGTGATAATCGCCCGTTGCTTCTTGTGTGCTTCCTCACGGCTGGAATTCAGGAAGCGTCGCTCCACCGTCCAGAAGAGAAGCTCTACTCCCCAATAGCGCTTGCGCGAAGAGTTTGAACAATGGGCGAATACTTGCGCCTCGGGAAGCGTGACGGAGCCTGCGAGGGTGAGTTCTCGAAGGCATCGGGAGGTTCTCGATTCCAATGGTGATGGAAA
>JBEKOS010000221.1:0-7093 GCA_049521535.1 Terriglobales bacterium
CCGTCTGTCGTATTCGGCGGTGACGCGGCCGTTTCGGACGCCGGAGCTGCTTCCAACTCTGTGACCTCACACTGCGTCGCTGGTGAGAATGAATAGCGGCTTTTTCGCGAGGCTTTTGAATTGGGGACGAAGCCGCTCGGTGTTGTACTGTTCTTTCACATTCACGAATTTCTTGCTGGCGGTAACAATATCGACCGGGACATCGTCGTAGCGGCCGTTCTTCAGGACGACCAGGCGCCCGTGCGTTCCGGCCAGTACCAAATCCAGCGCCAGATTGCCGTAGGCCATCGGCACAATGGAGTCGAGTCCATCCGGATCGCCGGACCGAACCAGGTAGCCCAGCTTCTGGCTGATGTACTCAACCGTCTTGCCATCGTTGTACCGGGGAGAAAGCTCCATGAGTTTTTCCGCCACCCGCTCACCTATACCGCCCAGCTTTTTGTGTCCGAAAGCATCCGCCGTCTCTCGAGCGAATACGGTTTCACCACCCTCGAAGGTGGCGCCCTCTGATACCAGCACCACCGAATAGCGGCTGGGATTGCGGAGTCGGTCTATAACCATGAGTTCGGTAAGCTGCTCGATGTTGAATTTGTACTCGGGAATCACGCAGCGGTTGGCGGCGCCGGCCATGGTGGGCAGCACTGCCGTGAACCCGGCGTCACGGCCGAAAACCTCCAGTACAAGAAAGCGCTCATGTGAGCCGGCGGTGGTACGCAGAGCATTTGCCATCTCAATCGTCCGGGTGACGCAGGTGCTGAAGCCGATACAGTAGTCGGTGCCGGGAACGTCGTTATCCATGGTTTTGGGAATGGCGACTACTTTGAATCCTTCGCGAAAAAGGCGGACGGCATAGCTGAGCGTGTCATCGCCGCCGATGGGGATGAGGTAATCGATGCCGAGCCAGGCGAGGTTCTTGAGCACTTCCGGGGTCAGGTCGTTACGCTCAGCGTTGTATACGCTCTGTAGATGCGGCGGCACGTTCGCCCGCTTAACCGCACTTGGGTTGGTTCGGGAGGTATGCAGAAAGGTCCCGCCTCGGCGTCCGACTGGATTGACCACGTCTTCGGTCAGGGCCTGGAAGTTGCCGCTGTTGTCAAAGTCCTTTTCGCGGACCATGTCGACTAGGCCGGCCCACCCGCGGCGAATGCCGATCACCTGGTAGCCTTCGCGCGTTGCGCGAAAAGTAACGGAACGAATTGCCGGATTCAATCCGGGGACGTCGCCGCCGCCGGTCAGGATTCCAATTACGCCTTTTGTTGCCGTGCCGTTTGCCATAATGTTCTCTCGTCGCGGATCATGCCGATAGTTGTGGATTAGAACCAGGGAATCTTTACGGGCCGGTCGATGCCGCCGCCGGTTTTTCGAATAGTTTCGGGTCCACCGGCGAGTTGGCCTGCACCTCGTCAACCGTTACGGTAGCGGTCTCCTTGCCGTTCTCGGAAATGGTGACCTCAAACGGCAGCGATAGTTCGCCGAAGGACTTCCACGATTTGATGTCCTGCACTCGCTGCTCCGGCCCGCGCTGCCCGAGCACATCGGCAGCGATTCGCAGAATATGGCCGGACTTCGGGTCCACATACCAGCGCGCCTTGGCGCCGTCCGCGTCTATGTTGAGAATGACGGCCTCCGCATCGCCTATTTTCTCGGCAGCGCCAGTCCAGAAAATGAACTCGGGGTCATTCGCGTGCTGAACCACGAAGAGCGGATCGCGCCGTATGTCTTCGAGTCCGCTCTTTTTCATTTCTGGCGAGAGTTCGCGCACCTGCCCGCCAAAATTCATGTACGCCGCTTCGGGTGTCACCACGCTCTTCATTTCACCCATGGGCGTTTTCATCACTCGTGCCGCATGGTCAGGAAACAAAATCGTGGCGTCAACCTGCACCGGCACTTGGCTTTCCTTTGAGGTGACCGTGCTTTGGAAGCGGATTGACTTTATATCGGACAGCTTGGCGGTTCCGCCCATGCTGTCGATGACCTTTGCCAGCAGTTCTTTGCCTTGCGGCGTCGAAGCCGTTGGCGGGGCGGTGACTTCAGGCTTGGCCGCGGGGGAAGCAGGCGAGTCGGTGGATTGCGAACTCTCCCCGGGCGTGGGAATGCTGATGTCTAATTTCTTTACCTGCCCAAGCGAGTTCAGCAGTTTTTCCGCCTCATGATTCCCCACTGCCAGCACAGCGAATGAACCCGGGTGCACATATTTATGGGCAACGCGCGTTACGTCTTCGGTTGTAACTTTTTCCACGCTGTTGCGGAACTTCTCCAGGAAATCGAGAGGGTAACCATAGTACTGGTAGGTCATGCGCTCGAACAGGACCTTTTCCGGCGTATCGATGCGGAAGATAAATCCACTGAGTAGCGCGTCCTTGGCGCGCTTCAGTTCCGCGGCGGTCGCCGGCTCCTTGAGAAGGTTCTCGATCTGTTCATTCAGGGCTTTTATGGCCTCGGCAGTCGTTGCGGTCTTGGTTCCGGTGCTGATTTGAAAAATGCCGGGGTGGTCATAGCCGGCGCCGATTCCTCCGCCGACAGCGTAGGCCAGCCCTTTCTCTGTCCGGATGTGCTGGACCAGGCGGGACGAGAAACCGCCTCCAAAAATCTCGTTCATCACCGATACTGCAAAATAGTCGGGATTGCTGCGCTCGATGCCCAGCGTCACCATCCGGATGTCGGATTGATTGACATCTTCTTTTTCCGCAAAATAAAGGCCGGGCGGCGCGGGAGTAATACTGATTTTCGGCTGTGGCGACGGCGGTCCTTTTTTCCACGAAGCAAACGCCTGGCGCAGTCTTTTTTCCATTGTGGCAGAATCAAAGTCGCCGATGATTCCAAGCAGGATGTCATTGGGATGTACGTGCTGATCGTGCCATTTGATCAGGTCCTCGCGCGCAATTGCGGCGACCGTTGCATATTCCGGTTCGCGCGCGTATGGGCTGTCCTTGCCGTAAGCCAAAGCGGCGGACTCGCGCCGGGCAATTTGCCCGATGTCGTCGTTGCGGCGCGAAATGCCAGTGTCCACTTCGTCTTTGGCCAACTCAAGTTTTTCTTCGCGAAACGCAGGTTCACGCAGCAATTCCAGAAAAAGCGGAAACACCTCGTCGAAATTCTGCTTAAGGCAGTCGAGGGAAATGGAGGTCGAATCCGTATGGCCTTCGGTCTCGACCTTGGCCGCGCGGGTTTCGAGGAAGTCGTCCAACTGATCGCCCGTCTTTTCTTTCGTGCCACCCGTGCGCCAGACCTCGCCGTAGATCTCCACCAACCCAATCTTGGTTGCCGGCTCGGCGTCTGATCCACCGCGAATGCGGGCCACTGCCGAGATCAGAGGCAATTCGTGATCTTCCTGTAAAAAGAGGATCATTCCATTCGGCAACTCGACCCGCTTCGGAAGTGGCGGGCTGAATTTCGGAAGTGGCGGAATGGGAATCTGATTCCAAGGCTGAGATGCGGCAGCCTCCGGTGAATTCGGCGTTACACCGGGTTGTTGCGCAGGGTTTTGAGCTTGCAGGCCCGCCGCAAATAAAGCCGTCGAAAGGAGGAGCATGAAGAAAAGCCGCCGTGTCATTGTCCTTCTCCTTTCGCGGATGCGTTCTCCACAATTCCAATGGTCCGATTGGTGGGCACAAATATCTTGTTTGCCACGCGCTTGATGTCTTCCTTGGTGACTTTGTCGTACTGGTCGAGTTGCCGGAAGAGTTCCCGCCAGTCGCCGTAACGCAGTTGCATGGTCGCCAACTCGTCGGCCAGCCCCTCGTTTTCGCCCAGACCGCGAACGAGGTCGGCCTTGGCGCGTGTCTTGAACATCTGCAACTCCTCATCGGTCACCGGCTCCAACTTCAGGCGCTCAATTTCAGCGCGAAACCCTTCCGCGAGTTGTTGCGTCGTGTGGCCCGGAGTCGGTACTGCGTAAAACGCGAATAGGTGCGGGTACTTGACGCCCGGGAACCCACTGAAACCAGCGGCAAAGGCCGCAATCTTCTTGTCACGCACCAACGAGCGATACAGGCGGGAAACCCGGCCATTGGACAGGATGTCGGAGATTGCGTCAAATACCGCGTCGTCGGGATCCCTATAGTCGGGTCGGTGATACGCCTCCAGATAGAAAGGCTGCGCCGTTTCGCGCAACACCACCTGCCGTTCTGAGTTCTGCGGCGGTTCCACCGTAACTACCTCTTCCGGTGTAGGTCGCACCGGCAACTGGCCGAAGTACTTTTCGAGGATCGGTTTGGCCTGTTCGGGATCGATGTCGCCCGCTATGCCGATCACCATATTCGAGGGCACGTAGTAATGGTCAAAGAACTTCTCGGCGTCGGTGGCGGAGAAATTGTTCAAGTCCGACATCCAGCCGACCCCGGGATGATGATAGGGATGGGCGATGAACGCCGCCGCAAGAAACTGCTCCACCAGGCGCCCTACGGGCTGGCTGTCGGTCCGCAGGCGGCGCTCCTCAATGACTACATCGCGTTCTTTGTAAAACTCACGCATTACGGGATGCAGAAAGCGCTGCGATTCCAGGTACGCCCACAGCTCCAGCCGGTTTGCGGGAAGAGAGTAGAAGTAGGCCGTGTCGTCTTCGGCGGTGCGCGCATTGATACCCACGCCGCCATTTGATTCCACGATCTCCGAGAACTGGTTGGGAATAACGTATTGCTGGGCGTGGGCAATCGCGTCCTTCCACTCCTTTTCGAGTTCGGCGACTTTGTTGCCGTCACCTCCTCCTGGCAAGTGGCGTTCGTAATCGTAGGCAGCGTAGGTTTTCTCCACCTCCGCCAGGGCTATCTTCTCGGCGGGCCAATCCTTGGTGCCGATCTCGTTGGTACCCTTGAACGCCATATGCTCGAACATGTGTGCCAGTCCGGTTTTGCCCGACGGGTCCTGAACCGAGCCCGCATCCACAATGGTGTAAAAGGAAAATACCGGCGCTTCCGGACGCCGGCAAATCACGACGGTCAGCCCATTCGCCAGCTTTTCAACAGTCGTCTTTTTCTCGAATGACGCCAGGTCCTGCGCCACCGCTGGCAACGACAGCACAACAGCAGCGAGCGCGCCAGTCACAATACTTCGGATGATTCGTTTCATCAGTGCTCCACGATCTGTGAGTCTTTGATTAGCAGGGTGAATACAGAATTGTAGAATAGGCGGGCACTGGTTTTCACGGGCCCACGAACCACCTGATTCAGGCTCGTGTTCCGAAGCAGTGCCATCCGGCGGAGCACCCGGTCAACTTCATGCGGAACGCCTCGAATCGTGTATTGAATTGGCTTTGTCTGTTGCCTCACGTGTGCATGATAGCGCAAGCGGAAGCAATCCAGGACCGTATAGATGGGAAGCGTTACACAAAGTATCTGTTCGGATGGACGGTGGCTCGCCGTCACTCCACATGCACGTCAAACACGCCGGTCTGTACTCGTCCGACGCGCTTGACCTGCACGAAGATTCGGTAATCGCCAGGCTGCGGGAAACCGTAAGGAAAACTAACCTCGGAGGAAAGACTGCGAGATATTTCCGGCATTGACATCATGCCGGGCATGTCGTTCTGGGCGAGTTCGAGAGCGGCCATCGAAACGGAGCCCGCCGGATGCACATGCGCAAAGACGCTGAAGTCTGTGCGAACAAATTCCGCGTGTCCCGCCATTCCCATATATGGCTCCAGATCGCTGACTGGATGGCCGTCCCTGTCCTGAACCGCAAACTTGAACTCCATGGGAGCTTGTGCACGCAGGGGCGAAGAGGATCGCTCCCAAACCATGCGTCCGCCGTCGGACAATTCTGAAACGAAGTTGCCTGGTGATGACAACGCCGCAGGTCCGGACCATGAAGAATCGTCACCTGCGAGTGGCCCGCCGCTGATCGCGGGCAAATCCACGGTTCCGACTAGCGTCCAGGGAAACCCGTTCTGGTCAACTATGTCCGCGAATATCTGATACTTTCCGGCCGGCATCGCAGGCAAGTCTATGGCAAAGTTGCCATTTCCAATGTGCTCAGGATGAAGGTGCAAAATGCAGTCCATCGTCGGAACGCTGATCAAGAACAGGTGCATCAGGTGGCCGTGGTCGGGCAGCAACCGATTCGTGTTTACTTCGCGCGACCATTTCCTCTCCTCACCGGCTGGTCCTTGCGCGTGAATTACGAGACGATCGCCATTCTGGACGGTTGCGACAGCGGCCGGCGGTCGATAAAAAGTCACATCCCGCCCATGGCTGCTTGCCTCGGCATTCCACCACAAATTTCCGAGGTAGAGAATCGCTACGACCACGACGGCGGTCAGCGCCGCCGCCAACCGCGCCCCATGAAGCGTGGCAGTTGCGGGAGTCTCTCCGGGTTCCAGTCCACTATCGCGCACGGCCGCAATAATGATTTGTACAAGCCCGACGGCGAGAAATAGAGTCAGTACCAGAAGCACTCCTCCCAGCGTTTTTCGCATGGAGAGTGTACGGCGGGCGAATGCTGGAACCGGCACTGAGAGCTCGCCCCTTCCCCGTGCGCCGTCAACTGTGATGTGTACTCGCAGCGCCCCGGATTCCATGAGCCAAAGGCTGGCCGCAAAGAGTTGTGCATCCTGCTTTGATGGATGGACAACGTCGGGAATGGGGGAAAGCTCTGATCCGGGTCCGCTAAGGCGCATCGGGACCACCGATATGGTCCGAACGTCGTTGGAATCCGCGCGGACCTGAATTTTCGCAACACCCGGAATCACTTGCGGAATTTGTACGGTGACGAACAGGTGATACGGCCCCGCGTCAGCCTCGTAGTAGACATCCGGGCTGCCGACGTGAGCCTGAATCGGCAAGGCGGCCAAGAAAACGAAAAGCAGAATTGGCCACGGATTCCCACGGAATCCACGGATCACAGAAAGCAGCGACGGATTCTTGTCTAATCCGCGCCAATCCCTGAAGATTCGTCGCCGAGGTATTACTCTGTCCCGGCGCGACTCTATGCTGGACGATTTCGGCCTCATCGCTGTACCCGTCGCATCCACCCTCCCCAAGCCAATCCAAGTCGAGCAGTAAGGATGGAAACAAGAAATGCAATCGACATCACCATCCAGAACCCGCGAGCTGTTTTCTCAAGCGGAATAAAGCGATAGGGATCGTAGTCGAAACCT
>JBEKOS010000222.1:0-7069 GCA_049521535.1 Terriglobales bacterium
ATCAGGCGACGATTGGCAAGTCGCTGGTTATTAAGGGCGAAGTCTCAGGTAGCGAATCGCTCTACATCGACGGCCGGGTTGAGGGTTCCATCAGCCTGCCCGGCAATCGAGTTACGGTAGGACGAAACGGCACCGTTGCCGCCAACATCACTGCGCGTGAGATTGTGGTACTGGGCAAGGTGCGGGGCAATCTGAACGCCAGCGACCGTGTGGACATTCGCAACGAAGGCTCGCTAACGGGCGACGTTGTCGCCCAGCGCATCTCGATCGAGGATGGCGCATTCTTCAAGGGTGGTATCGACATCCGCAAACCGGGACAAAAGGACGTCGAGTCCAAGGACCGGGAAGAACTGGCCGCAACGGGAACCCTGGGCCGCTAGGTGCAACTGGTTGCCGGTCACCAGTAGGCGTTGGTTTTGCTGTGGACGCTACTCGTGACCGGTATCTGGTGATCGCCAACTGACTTTCGTAGCCCACAATCCCAGGGACGCGGCTGCGGCCCAGGTTGCAGATACCAGACCCAGCGAAGCCAAGTCGGCGACGCGGCTTCCATCCGGAACAAATACGCCTGATGCCAAATAGGCGGTGAATCCGGCAAGGCTTGCGGTTCCAAGCAACTTCAGCAATTCCTTCCACGGCAACGCGCCTGCCGGTACCAGGCGTTTGCGATGCAATAACCAGGCCAGCACAACCGTGTGCGCAGCAATTCCGATGTCCGATGCAATTGCCAACCCCACCACGTTCCAGCGATGGTACAGCGCGCCATAGACAGGAATTGAAACCATCGTGATCATGGTGCCCGCAAGCATGGGCGTCAGAGTGTTGCCAGCGGCGTAGAAGGCGCGGGCGTACAATCCTTGCGCCGCCCAGAAAACCAGCGAAACGGAGAACCAGAAGAACAGGGCGGCCGTCTCTCGGGAATCTGTGAAGCTGAAGCGTCCGCGGCGGTAGACCAGATCGATGACCGGAAGCGCCGCGGCCATCATCCATGCGGTGAGTAGAAATGACGCGCCGGCAACGCGGCCAATCGCGCGACCGACGATGGTGCGGAACTCCGCCATGTGCTTTTCGCCGAAAAGTTTGGCGAAAAACGGCAAGGCGGCCTGGCCACTAGCCTGGCCGATTACCGCAATAGGGACGCCAATCAGCCGTTTGGCATAGTTCAAGCGGGTAATGTCGCCCGCGCCGCCGGAGGCAAAATAGCGCATGATCCAATCATCCGCGGCGACCAAAGAGACACCCAGCATCAGAGGCACGGAGAGGACTATCCACTCCCTGAATCCCGCATGACCGAAATGAAATGACGGACGGAATCCGATACCCGTACGGCCGGCCCCGATGGCATTGATCAGGAACGGCCCCGCGAAGGCGCCCGCAAGAGCTCCGAAGGCGAGGGACGAAATCCCGTAGCGGTGCGAGCCCAACAAGCCCCCAAGAATGATGCTGGCGTTGTAAATGACCGGCGCCAGAGCCGGTAACAGGAACATCCGCTTCGACTGCAACACCGCTGACGTCACGCCTCCGATGACGAAAAAGAGCTGTGCCGGCAGTAGTATCCGCGTCAGGGTAACGCACAATTGCACCTGCGCGGCATCGAAACCGGAAAACCACCAGCGAGTGAACTCCGGTGTGAACCACTCCGCCGCTGCGATGAACACCGCCAGCAACGCCGACATTATCGATATCACGATGGAAAAGGTGTGTTGGGCCTCCTTCTCACGCCCCGACGAGTGATAGCGCGTGTAGATGGAAATGAAAGTAATCGAAGCCGTGCCGCCGGCCAGCAGGTAATTGATGAAATCGGGCAGGGTGAATGCTGCGACGAATGCATCGGTGCGCGGTCCCGCGCCAAACGCCCACGCAATATACGCTTCGCGCAGGTAGCCTATGACCCGCGACAACGCGATCGCGCCCGTCACCAGGAGTGTTGCAGAGTAGGCCGTGTGCTGATGCGACGGCCGCAATGCACGCATGGCCCGCGACAGCAGTGCAGGGGATGGTCCTTGGGAGGATTCTGTCACTGCAGGGATTCTAGTGCCTGCGGTGCGAAGTGCGTAAGTATGGAATGATGCAACCGTTAGTAATTGTGCTGCGTTGATTCACCTTCCTGGTGTTCGTCAGCGACCAAAGGTTCCTAATGTGCGCCTCCCGTAAGAGAATTAGCGAGGTCCGCGTCCAGCTTCACGTACCCGCCCAGGGTAACGGTTTTCAGAGCTGCGTCGGGAGTCTCACCCTGGCCCAGCAATTCGAGCACACGGCGCAGCCCGTTCATTCCGTATCTGGATCTTAGATATTCAGTGGCCGCCAGCGATTCCGCATAGGCCAACAGCGCCTCATTGCTGTTCAGGCTGGTGAACGATCCCTCGAGCAAGTGCAGCGAGGGGGCCTTGCCGGTGCGATACAACTCGGCCAGCATCGGCGCAAATGCCGCGGAGGAGCGCGGTTCTTCCATCTGTGCCAGGCCCTCATTCAGCCAGACCGGACAGCGATGGGCCGCGGCATAAACGAACGAGTGGGTTAGTTCGTGCTTCAAGACACTCTCCATCTGCGGAGTCATGCCGGCGACGTCGCGCACCGGGATGCGCAGTTTGCCATCATTGATGGCACCCGCCCAGGAGGGCGCCTGGGTGACATCGAAGAACTGTTGTTCGGTGTATAGGATCACGCTGACTGGTGCGCTCGGAGCCAGCCCCAGGTCACGCGATAATTCCCCAAACTGCCGGTCGAGCGTACGCAGCAGGTCATTGGTAAGCTGATACGCCGGTTTACGCCCTTCATAGCGCAGCACGAAGTGAGCACTGTCCAATTCGTTGAATCCGGCTTCGACTGAAGCTTCCCGTTGCGCCTTCGCAAGATACTGGGTCACCTCCTCCGAAGGGTGCAGGTCGAGGGATCGGCGCCAGGAGCGAGTCGCTTCCTGCAATTGCCCGGAGTCGTAATAGGCCAACCCGAGGATTCTCTGCGCTTCGGCCGATTCCGGCGCCAGTTGAGCGGCGTGTTCGGCCTCATTCACGGCCTCAGGGTAGTGGCCGGCGTCCAACAGCAGCACTCCATACCACTCCCGCAATGCAGCCTGCTCGGGAACGAGATCGACGGAGTGTTTCATGTAACGCAGCGCCGCTTCCGATTGGTGTTGCTCATATTCGTATTGCGCTGCCAGGAAATATGCCTTCGCGGAGCGATAATTGTCCCGCTGTTTCTCGATGTTATCGAGCGCGCGCTCGTCGACGCGGCCAAGATTCAAAATCTCCTTCATCAGGGCTTCGGTATTCATGCTGCCCATGTTAGGGGGCGGAGGCGGGGGAGCGTTGATGCGGCGGCGCCTCGGTGCGCTGTCATCTGGTGAGGGGGTGGTTGTGTTGGCGGTAGGGGACGCCAGGAATCGTGCAGAGTCAGCGACAGTGGCCGAACCCACGGTGACCCCGAAGCCACCGCCGCGTTCAATGCTGCTCACTGACGCCCGCGGTGCATAGTAAACGGTGGAGCCGATCACATATTCAATCTGATCGCCCTTGTCAGTTGCCCGGTCGCAAATGATCGACGCACCGTTCTTCAGGTGAATCGTGTCCGCCCAAAGCGCTCTCGCGCTGATAAGCAGGACGCAAATACCAAGAATCCAGCGCACCAAGCCCCCAACGAGACCATTGTCAATTAGATGGCCGTAATCCGCAATAATCAGCAAAAATCAGAAGTAACTGAAGCCCGGCTAAGGAATCCCGAAGGCCTGAGTTTCATGAATTGCTCTTCCTACTTCTGCGGGTCAGGAGTGAGCGCAGAAATAGGGCACGAGGGTGTAGAATCCCGGCGCCTGAATCCAAAGTCCGCGATTCCGTTATGGCTCGTGATCCATCTGCCGTCCCAGCGACCAAATATCAGCCCAATTCTTCTCGAACGGGTAAACGTGGACCATCCACCCAAAGATATGGTCGTGGAACTGTCCTCCGGCCTGTGTGCAAGCTTCCATAGTGGTGATCGAGCCCCGCAAGCCAAACCGCGGATGCGGCGCAAGGTACTCGGACTCCTCACCTTTCGGTGCGGCGCAGAAGTCCGTATGCAAATGCCAGCGGGTCACCGAGAGGGGCACGCGATCGTTGAGCTCATCGAGGGTGGCACGGAAAGGCATGGTGTACATTGCGCCGATCAGCTTGAAACTGTCACCGGATTTCTCATAAAGCAACGAAGTCGGGTGCGCGGGATTAAACTCAGTCGCCGCTTCAAGGGTGTACTCGTATTTCGTAAAGTGGTACATCTTCTGCGGCAGTTTTGGCATGAAAATGTGATAGCCATCGCGTTCCGCCACGCGATAGTCCCGGTATTTTGGCAGTGCATCATGCAACGTGGCGACAATGTTGTCAGCTCGCACATGATCGCCCGGTTGTGCCTCGCGCAGGGGCGTCAGCTTCATGTGGGGCATCTCATGAACATGCGCAATATCCATGCCTGCCATGGCTTGCATATCGGCGCTGCTTGGGCCGTTAGCTGCGGTATTGGCAGCCGATGCGCCGGGGCTTATGGGCTGCTGTGCGAACGCAAAAAGAGCCGCAATCAAAGCTAACGTGAGTAGCACGCAAACTGATGTAATCCGCATTCTTGCCCGGCGTTTGAAACCGCGATTGTTGGCGCAGATCCGAAGCAAAGGTCCTAGGTGTCTTGCCTTGCCGCGCGTTCGCCGAAGTCCAGCGATTTTAGGTATTCGCAAAACGCACCTCCCAGATCCTTGCGTTTCATGGCGAATTCGACGGTTGCCTTCAGGAACCCCAGCTTGTCGCCGGTATCGTGGCGTTTGCCTTCAAACGTGTACCCGTAGATTTTCTCGTGCTTCAGCAACGCCCTCATTCCATCGGTTAGTTGTAGTTCGCCGCCGGCGCCTTTGGGGGTCTTCTCGAGCATGTCGAAGATGCGCGGCGTCAGAATGTAGCGGCCGATCACTGCCAGGTTGGAGGGCGCGTCTTCCAAACGCGGCTTTTCAACCAGGTCATGGATCTCGAACAGCTTGCCCGCCCAGCGACCCGACACTGGCGTCGCGTTCAGCACGCCATAGGACGAAATGGCAGGGCCGTCGATCACCTGTGTGGCAATTACCGAGCATTGCACATCATCGAAAATCTCCATCATCTGCTTGAGACATGGCACCTGCGCATCAATCACGTCGTCGGCAAGCAGCACGGCAAATGGCTGGTCGCCAACCAATTCGCGGGCCATTAGAACCGCGTGTCCCAGCCCGAGCGCTTCCTTCTGACGCACATAGGAGACGTGGATCATGTCGCTGATCATGCGCACGATGCCCAGCAGTTCAGTCTTGCCTTTGTCTTCCAAAAGCTTTTCCAACTCGTAACTGACGTCGAAATGATCTTCGATGGCGGTTTTGCCACGCCCGGTGACCATGATGATCTGGTCGCAACCGGAGTTGAGCGCCTCTTCAACGCCGTATTGGATGATGGGTTTGTCCACCAGCGGCAGCATTTCTTTGGGCTGCGCCTTGGTCGCCGGCAGAAAGCGGGTGCCCAGGCCGGCAGCAGGAAAAACGGCTTTACGAACATGCATTCTCATAGACCTTTTGATTCTAATCCGCGCTTGTCCGCGGAAATCCGCGGCCGGCCAATTTTCTCAGGGCATTACGGGCAGCACGATTGCCGAAGGCGCATCCGAGGATCGATAGATGCGTTGAGTGGCCTTCATGAAGTCCGAGTCCGCAGCCTTATAGATATTGTCGACGTACTTCTGGGGATTGCGATCAATGAGCGGAAACCACGTGCTCTGCACCTGCACCATGATGCGGTGTCCCTTGAGGAATACGTGATCGTTGGGATGCAGATCGATCTTGTATTCCAACACTTTGTCCGCCGGAACGGGCTCCGGTTTTTCGAAGCTGCTGCGGTAGCGCGCGCGGAACACTTCAGCGGCAATGATGAGCTGGTAGCCGCCGCTAACAACCGGTTGATCGGAATCGGAGTTCGCCGCTGGTGCCGGTTCCGGCTTGGGGTCATCGGGATATACGTCAATGAGTTTGACGATCCAGTCGCTGTCGGTTCCGGAAGTGGAGGCGAAAAGATGCGCCACAATATCACCGGTGACCGTCAGATTCCCGGTCAACGGGTCCGTCTGCCAGCTCAATACGTCGGGCCGGTGATCGACGAAGCGCTGATCCTGCACCAGCCAGTCGCGCCACCCGGGATCGTTGATGGGAAGAATTGGCCGCGGGCGATATGGCACCGGGTTCGCAGGGTCGGAAACGTAGCTGTCAAACGCGTCTTCCGGCGAAGAGGCATCTTGGGGTGGCGATTCGAACGAGAGTGTGCCTCCGCCACGGAAATACAGTTCGCGCGCAGTAGAGCCCTTGGGCGGCCAGCTATCGTAGAACTTCCAAACATTCGAGCCGGTCTCAAAAACGCTGACCTCTGCGAGTGAAATCTTGCCCTTACCGTTGTCGTGTAACCAATAACGGAACCATGGCGCCTGGATATGGGCCCGAAAATACTTGGCGGTGTCGCTGCCAAAGCCGACCGGGCCCAAACGATCACCGGGTCCGCGCGCCCACCCGCCATGATTCCATGGGCCGGCGACAAAATAGTTGACATGCTTGAAATCGGCGGCGGCGAGCAACTGATAGATCTTCTGCGGTCCGTAGAAATCCTCCTGGTCCCACCATCCGGCCACATTCAGATTCGGCACCGTCGAGATACGTAGATAGGGATCAAACGCCCGCACCCGCCAGAAAAAGTCATAGTTCGGATGCTTGGCGAAGTCCTCCCACGTGGGCACCTGATTGTGCAGGTAGCGGATGTCGGCGTTGGGGAGCGCACCCAATGCGAGGTACCAGTTGTAAAGATCATGGCGATCAAAGTTGAACCAGGTCTGCTCCTTATTGGTTTCCATGCGCGCCGCGTATTCGAAACCGTAATCCAGGCGAAATGCGCCGTTGTGATGGAAATCGTCACCCAAAAACATGTCATCAGGCGAAGCCTGTTCGCTGGCGGCCTTCAGCGCCGGATGCGGCGAAACCAGCGCCATCATGGTCGTCCAGCCGGGATAGGAGATACCCCAAACGCCGACGCGGCCATTGTTATTG
>JBEKOS010000223.1:0-7056 GCA_049521535.1 Terriglobales bacterium
CACACCCGCCTGCAACGTGATTACGGCGCAGGAACCGAAGTTCACCACGCCGAAATTGGCTGCACCCGTACCGGGTTGGCCGTTCGGCAGCGTGCTCGGCGGAATTGTAATCGAGCACCCGCTGCCGCCGCCGCTGCCGCCGTTGCAAAGGCCGTTATAGCCCGTGCAGGCGGCGGTATTTGTGGCGACGCTGGGCATCAGTGCGTTAGGTAGGCTTGAATAGGTGCTGGGCAGTGCGTAGGTCTTCTGGTTATAAGTTACGGGGGTGTTGTAATAGCCTGAATTGGCGTCCGGACAAGTGGTCGAGCCGCCAGAGATGGTGCAGCCCACTTGGGAGCCGCTGTTATCTTCGTTGACCGCATACTCCGTTCCGCCTGACCCGGTGCTGCAGGCTGCGCCACCGTTCATCCCGTTGCCGGCGCTGTTGGAGATACCATAGGTTCCGGCAGCGCCGGTGTTGTAATCCGGCGAATAGACGTTGCCGATGACTTTAGATCCGTTGGTTATGCTGATGTTCCCGTCGGAGCCGACGTTTCCACCAGTTCCGAGAGTGGTGGGATTGGTGTTGCCTACATTTCCCGAGGCTTGCGAGTTGTAGCTATTGGTGCGGCCGCTCGCCCCTGTCATCACAACGGAATTGCAGCCGTTGCTCGTCGCCATAATGGCATAGTTGAACGAAGGAACGGTGGCGGTGCCGCTGCCCGTGGTCATGACGTCTCTGACGACCTCCACCACCTGTACGGTTGATCCGCTCACATTGCCTTGGGAGAATATCTTCCATGCGGTGAGCCAATTTCCGGAAACATGATGTGCTGAAAGCAACTGGGCGGCAACCCGGAAGGTCCCGGTGAAATTGGCATTGCTGGGCAAAGGAACCGAAACATTGTTTAGGGTGTTAAGAAATGCAGTATCGGTAGTCGAGTCAAAAAGATGATAGGTGTCTGTGATGCTCATGCCGGTACTGGCATAAACAATGTTCTGGTTCGAACCACCGCCGACGTATTGCGCCGGGAACGTGCTGAGATTAAAGTCGCTGGTGTTCGTCAGAGTGCTGACGGGAGTCCAGTGCTCCTGAAACCAATTGACCGCCTGCTGCGCGCCCGCTTCCGCCACATAGCGGGCTTGCGTAGTGTAACGGTAGTTGCTGCTGGTCCAGACTTCCAACTGGGTCGAGACGATCAGGCCCGCGGCCATTGCCGAAAGCACGAGCAGGCAGATGAGAGACATGACCAGAGCGATACCGTCCTGGCGATGGGCCGGGCGGCGGCGGCGCGAAAGCGAACGTAAAGCTGGGTGTTTCATGGCAAACTCGCAAAAATTCCCTTGGTACTGTCGTAAGGCTGCAACTCCTGGGTGTTGCCGGAGGTGACCTCGTTGTTGGCCGCCAGGATGTTGCGCGGTTGAATGTTGAGGAAGGTCTTGGTGTAGCTAAAGTACTGGCCGGTGATCGGATCCGGCGTTTGCGACTGCACCGTAAGCGATATACCCACGCTGGTCACCATCGAGAAAGAAGTCGGAGAAGTGTTCAATCCCGAAATGGCGCCCGTGCTCGGAAAGGTCGAGGGATAGGTGAAGGTGCAGGCGGTCACGTTATCGACCAGCGTGGTCGGCCCGTTGTTCAGGCTGGCGCTCTGCACGTCGTATTCAGATCGGGTAAAGGCGCCGGGAAAAGTGGAGGGGCAAAGATACTCAACCAGGACCAGCGAGGCGCCCAGGGCCTTGACATCGCCGAACAGTTCCAGTTTGGAGGCTGTCGAGGAACTGAGAACACCCCCGGGGAAGACGCCCATTACATAAACTGGGGCGCCCACTGCATGGCTCAACGCCAGAGTCTGATAGAAGGTTATTGTGCTGCCGCTAATGCTCTTGACTTGCAATGGCGCAGAGGCCTCCTGATTGTTCGGGTTGTCCAGGGTCAGGATTTCGCCGGGAATGATGGCGGCGGTGCTGGCTACCGTAATCGTGCTGCCGCTGCTCACCGCGGCACTAAGGGTGGTCAGGGGAATGGCCATTCCATTGGCGTCTACGCCAGATCCCGGCAGTCCGGCCTGGCCAATTTCCTGGGCCAACAGCTCGAAGGCGCCGCGCATTTTTGACTGGATGGATGTGCGGATCTCCATGCTGCGAAATCGCCGCTGTGCTTCCACCATGGCCCACATGGCGGCGCTGCAGACTACCAAGAAGATAGCCAAACTGGTCGTCAACTCCATCAGCGAAAAGCCGGGCTGTTTCCTCGCCGACAAACGCATAAATTTCCTCAGAAGGATTCCTTCTGTACGACCAGCATGGTCGAGGGGGCTGAAATGTTTTTTGGTGGAGTCACAAGCACCGTGATGGTCTTGATTTGTGTCGGCGTATTGCTGTCATTCGCGACCATCCACTGGCGGGTGTAAACAGCTCCCGTTGCAGTGGTTGAGAAATTCCCGTTCCCGTCTCCATAATCCACATAGCAGGTGACTGGGCTGCCGGAGGTCACGCCGCCGCCAGCAGACAAGCCCTCCGGGCAGGTGCAACTCGACGTGCAGGTCGGGTACACGGTTGTGTCATAGGTGGTGTTTGCGAAGGGAATGGCCATCAACTGCTCCACCTTGTCTTGCGCGTATTCGGTGCACCTGGTCCCCTGATCGCCGTGCCCGACAGTGCGCTGCACTCCAACAAAAAACAGAGACAGCATGGCGACGGAGCCAATCAGGAAGACAACGCAGGCAATCATCATCTCGATCAGCGTGAATCCATGCTCTTTAGGCCGATGGGACCGAAGCTTGATCTGTTTCGCCATGACTACTGTTGCACCGCCGTATAGGAACTGCCGGATTGCATGTACTCCGTGACGCGGCCACTTAGGTCAACCGCCACGGCCATGCTCACGTTGTAAGTCGAATCATCCAAATAAAATGCATAGGTGGAAACGGCAGTACCGGTGCTGTCGCTGATAGCCATTCCCCGCGAATTGAACTCGATGTAGTAAGGGTTAGTCTGGCCGGTGGTGCCTTGGGCGGGCGCACCGGAGCTCTGTCCGCCCGCGCCGGTGGTAGCGGCGGTTGGGATCGCCAAGGATACATGATGCGCCAGCGCGACGGCCTGCATTCCATTAGCGGTCGCCGGCCACGTGCCTCCGAATGACTCGGTGAAAAGAGTGCAGGTGGATGTCGTCGAAGAACAGCTTACCCGTGTGCGCGAGTAGTTCTGTGCGGCAGTCATGCGGGCAACACTGATCAGTCCGGCGAGAGAATCGGCACTGCTGCGGATGTTGTAAGTATGGGACACGCCGAAGAAATTTGGCATACAGATGGCCAGAAACAGGAGTATGACCGATACCACGATCATCAGTTCTATTAGCTTGAAGCCATGCTGACTGGAAAAGCGAGCACGGCGGCGCACAGTAAATGCCGAGCGCTTACGGACCGTCTTTGCGGGGGTTGCCGTCATATCCTCGTTCAACGCGATACTAGCATCGGCATGTACTGAACTCCGCTGTTTTTGCGGTTGAGGAGATTACGTTGGTTTAGGTTACGTTGGTGAAATTGCGGAGCTTGGCCGGCAGGGCAGAGGCCGAAGGGAACGCAATCGCGGAGATTCTGCCAGAGGCGAGGTGGCATACCCAGACGGAGTGGGACTTAGCGCCAAGTGGTGCCAGCTTGCAAGGTTCTACTGTAAGCAGGGCTTTGATGCAGGTCAGAAGTTTTCACATGCTTTGCAAAAGAGGTTGGCCAATCCGGATGGCGGGGAGCGGCGCGTCGGACGGTCAGCGATTCGGCAGACTTCGCGAAATCCTCAGCACCCGTTCTCCAAGTACCGGCGGCTCGTCATAGGGATACCACCCTTCGCTCAAATCAGCCCAATCGGGATTCTTTGTAAGAATCAAAGCAAGCTTCTTCGCGCGGGACCAGCCCTTGATTTGTTTTTCGCGCGCTATTGCGTTGCGAATATCGCCGAATTCCTCTCAGTAAACCAGCATGTCGAAGTTGTAGCGGCTGGTGAATCCGGCCGTTAGCTTGAATTTGTGTTCATAGGTTCGGTGGTGGAGGTCGTGGCAAACGCCGGTATACAACCGCCGGGACTTATTCGACATGATATAGACCCAGTAGACGTGCTCTTTGCGCATCGGACAAATCCGATCAGAACTGCCTGCGGGGACACCAACTTCATCTCACCTGCAAATAGTCTGTCATCCTGAGGGTCGTGGTCTTTGCGACCCGAAGGACCTACAGCGTCGAAATCGAGGGAGGCGAACATTGCAACGGGGTAGTTCCCTCGCTGCGCTCGGGATGACAGACTGCTTGCGAGGAGACCTAATTTTATGCTGACACCACTAGTAACGGCATCCCAAAATAACAACCGCCGGTGCAAGCACCGGCGGTTTAGAGATACAGATTGCAACAAGGAGCTAGTCGCCCAGTACCGGCTCTTCTTCTTCGACCTTCTCCATTTCCACCTCGACTGGCCGGCGAGGCGTCAGCGTAGTCAAGGGTACGAACGAACCGGAGGCCTGTTTTTCGCCCAGCACCACTTCGCGGTAGAGTTTCTCCATCTGGCGATGCTCGGTTTCTGCCTTCAAGGCTTCCAGCTTGGCGTCGCGCGCCCTGGTCTTTTCTTCACGCGCTGTCTTGGCAATGCCCAGATTGTCGAGGTCGTGCTGCACTTCATTGGTGACCAGTTCTTCCTTGAGCTGAATGCGCGTCAGTTCCCTGGTGGGCAAGGGCACCTGCTTGCCGCCCGCGAAGATCTCGTGACGACCGTGTTCCTCATACCACTTGGTGAGCGAGGCGGTCATGTGCATCTTCTCGACGATGTTGCGCCAGCCCACGCCGGTGTTGTATGCGCAGAAGCTGATCTCGCCTTCCTGCGTGGCGTAAGGAATAATACACTGCTCGGTGCGACGGAAGTCGTAGTTGAACAGATCCTGGAACCACATGCCGGCGACAAACAGCACATTCCAGCGATCCTTACGCCGTTTCTCGATGTCTTCGATGGTGCGATCAGCAGTGCTCTTGCCGTAACCGCCGGTTCTCGCCTTTTTGCTTACGCCAAAGCTCTTGTCGATCTTCTTCAGCATGTCAAAAATTGAGAAGTAGGTCGGAGTCTTGAACGGATCGAAGTTGCGCATGACCGAAAGCGCCATGCCAACGGTGGAAAGGAACTTGCCGCGGGCAGCGTCGTTCACACTGGCAACGTCCTTTGCCAATTGATCCACGTTGAGGAAAGCGCTCAAAGGAGCGGCTTCCTTGGTTTCCTTGTCCACCATCAGGGCAAAGCCCACGCCGCAGTTCGGATGGCAACCGCAGCTCACCATTCCCCACTCGGCGTTCTTGCCGTGCACCAGGTCGGCCCAGTCGCTGAAGGTGCTGAAAAAGCTGATCGGGAACCAGTCGCGTTCCGGTTCGCCCAGTCCGGTCTGGTTCTTGACGTCGTGCGCCAGATGCGACAGGGTGTAGCGCTGTGCTTCCCGGCGCTCATCGGTGACGGCTTCGTCACGTCCGGTGAAGGAAACCGGCTGGAAGGCCAGGAAGCAGATCAATCTGGGATTATCCAGCGCAAACTGCACGATGCGACCCACTTGCTCGTTGTTGACGCCGTTCACCAGGGTGATAACCGGGATCACTTCCACCCCGGCGGCGTGCAGGTTCTCAATGGCCTGCAGCTTCACGTCGAACAGGTTGCCCACGTTGCGGTGTGAATTGGCAGCATTGCCGATGCCATCAAACTGGAGGTAGGCGTAGCGCAATCCGGCTTCGGCCGCCTTGCGGGCGTATTCCGCCGATTTGGCGAATTCAATGCCGTTGGTTGCCGCCTGTACGCTGTTGTAGCCAACCTTTCGCGCATAGCGCACGGCATCCAGAAAGTATGGAGACATGGTGGGCTCGCCACCGGAGAACTGTACTGACATCTGCCGCCGCGGCTTAATGGAGACGGCGTTATCGAGCAGCTTCTGGATCTCTTCCCACGTCAGTTCGTGCACAAAGCCAACCTGGTTCGCGTCCATGAAGCACGGGTCGCACATCATGTTGCAGCGGTTGGTCAGGTCAATGGTGAGAACCGAACCGCGCCCGTGGGTAATGGTCGAAGATCCATGATTGTGCAACTTTTCGTCGTTGTGGGCGCGAATGTCGCGGCCGGGGAACACCTTCTCCAGATGACTGAAGAATTTGGTGTCCATGGCCATCACGTCTTCGAAGCGGCCGTGCTTCTCGCATTCCTTCACCATCAGGATCTTGCCGTCGCGCTCGATGATGGTGGCCTTGATCTGGCCGGGAACGGGGTTTTCGCGAAAGATGTCAGAGGGCACCTTGCCGTTGAGCACCTCGTTGCGAATGTCCGGGACGCACTTTGGGCAAAGCGAATCCGTCTGCCGAGGCCAGCCCAGCGGCGGTTTCTCTTTTTCCCAGGACTTTAGCAGCGGCTTGTCGCTCCACTTAGGGATGAACCCCGGATTGCGGCTGATGCGGTTAAGTCTTTCAAATGCAAACCACGCGGCCCCAGCGGCATATGCCAGCGATTTTTCAACGTACTTGATCGGTCGATGCATTGGCTGCTAATCCCTCACAAGGTCCCGCCAGGCGGGATCGAATTTTTACATTCCTAACTAATTTACTGCAACGCAGTTAAGCGAGCCTAGCTACACTATTACGCTTATTGAGATTAGACGCTTGGGAGATTGCCGACCCCAACTCCGAAGACCCAAACGGGAGGAATTTGCGCCTCAACGGGAGCAATTGGTATTAAACGGGAACGGCGGTTAGTCACAGATTCCAACGGATTTAGAAGGCGTGTTACCCCTTTGGTGCGATGCCATTGACCCCATTTCGCCAATCACCGCATAATCGTGCTAACTGAGGCCTCAATGAGCACATCACAGAAAAAATCCTCAACTCGACCAAACTTGGAATACGTCGGGCGCCGCATGGACGAGGAGATCGAGGAATTCATTCGCTGGTTCAACGACGATGTGGTGCCGTCCGTGCGTCGTCACTCCAGCGGAACCTTGCGGAGAGCCTCGGTCAAGCTGTCAGAATTTGCCGATTTCATGGACGACCTCAAGAACCGGCACGGCCAATG
>JBEKOS010000224.1:0-11417 GCA_049521535.1 Terriglobales bacterium
GGTTACCTGACCATTTGGCCCACGGGTGAGGGGCAACCTGCGGTGTCCACCTTGAACTCGCTCGATGGCCGCGTCAAGGCAAATGCCGCGATTGTGCCGGCGGGAACTTCGGGAGCAGTGAGCGTCTATGTCAACAATGCCTCCAATGTGTTGCTGGATATCGACGGTTATTTTGCCGCCGGCAGCAGCAGCTCGCTGGAATTCTATCCGCTGGCGCCCTGCCGGTTGGTGGATACGCGCCAGGCCGACGGTCCGCTGGGAGGACCATCGCTAGTGGCGGCCACCGAGCGCGATTTCCCGATCTTGTCGGGAAGTTGCGGCATTCCCGGCACGGCGATGGCCTATTCGCTGAACTTTACGGTGGTGCCGCCGGCGACTGGCGACGCTCTTGAATATCTGACAGTGTGGCCGGAAGGAGAGACCAGGCCGGTGGTGTCCACGCTCAACAATTTCACCGGAACCATCGTGGCGAATGCAGCGATTGTGCCGGCGGGCGCGACCGGCGGTGAGGTCGCGGTATATCCGAGCGACGCCACCAATCTGTTGATTGATGTGAATGGTTACTTTGCCGCACCGGGAACCGGGGGCTATAACCTCTATACGTTGACGCCGTGCCGGGTACTGGATACGCGCAAGACCACCGGCGCCTTCACCGGCGAGCTTGCCGTCAATGTGGCCACCAGTACCTGTGCGCCTTCGAGCAGCGACAAGGCGTATGTATTCAATGCAACGGTGGTGCCGTCGGGCGACCTCGGCTATTTGACCTTGTGGCCGGATGGCGAAACCCAGCCAGTGGTATCGACCTTGAACGCGGCGGACGGGGCCATCACCTCGAATATGGCAATTGTGCCGAATGGCGACGGAAAAACGGATGCGTATGCCAGCGGTACCACGCAGTTGGTGCTGGATATCTCGGCGTACTTCGCGCCGTAGGGAGAACTCTGTAGTCGCAGATAAACGGAGATTCGACGCGGATCACGGTGCTGCTTGAGAGGGATAGAATCTGCGAATTACTGATTTGTCCAGGATAGCCGTCCCACCCTATCGCCCCAAGAGCAGGAGCGATAAGGGTGGGCAACCTCACACAGCCCGCGGCGGTGGTTTTGGCCGACTTTCCGTCCGATTGAGGCCGCGGTGCGCGACAACAGGCGACTAACAGGTTTCGCCGTAAGAGCCAGGTCGCTCGCCGGGTTTGCTCTCTTCCCTTGCTGAGGACTGAGTACTGACGACTGAATACTCAAACAGACAAATCATGCATAAAGTGCGCCTGGCAGAACGATTAATCGGATTCCTGCTCGTCGCCCCATTCGTCCTTATTGCCGCGAGCTATCGCGCCCTGCCATCGGAAATCTCAGTCATACGGCTGTTCCTTGGTCATGCCGTATTGGTCGGATCCAAGTCGCCATTCCTGATTTTCCGCGTACCGCTCATGAACTTGATACACGGTCTTATGGCTGCCCTAATGCTTGCGTACGCACCAAAATTTCAGGACTCCACCAGGCGGCTCGGCTATCGCAATGTCTTCGCGACGCTGCTTCTTACCATTGGCTTCAAATCGACGTTCGAAGCATTGGAGATCAGCGCGGTGGCCTTTCCACGGACCGCTCCCTCCTTGGAGCACTGGTTAGCCTTGGGTGCCTTCGCGTCTGTCATAGCCGGCCTTAGCATGGCAGCATGGCAAAGTCGAAAGGCACCACTTCCATGGCCGGAGTTGCAGATGCGATTGCGTGACAAGATCCTCTTGCTGGCGCTGTTTGGCCTGTACCTCTTTATCGTGGCGGTTTCCGTTTCAATTTCGCATCGAGTTGCAACGGCAGTGGTAGCACATCCAACCACACCACAGCAGTTGAAGAGAGTAGTACCTATACAGGTTAGGGCATTGGTCCATCCCACAACCTCGAAGCTCGCGCAGCGGAGAAAACGGCCCGGACCCTGGCCAGTCCAAAGCCTTATTTCACAATCACAATGGGATCAAGCGTCATCGGGCCATCAGCAGGCTTCTGAATCACAATCTTGTACTTGAATCGCCCTTTTTGACCGGCCGGGCCAGTGATATTGCTTGTGCCCGGATTCGAATCATCAAAATGAGTGCTGGCGAAAGGACAACCGGCATTAAAGTCAACCGTCCAATGATCGCCCTTTCCGTTGATAAACTCGATACTGTCCTGAGTAGAAAGCGCCAGGTTGTACTCGCTGTAACAGGTATCCTGGTCAAGCCTTACTGTATATTGCATATTTTCTCCTTTGCCACTTGGTCTTGATGCCGATACCGCTGGTTTTCTGACTGGAATGCCGATTTTAGCAGCCTAGCGGCATTGGTGTGCACCCTGCTGGCTTGTTCGCAACAGGATTAGCGGGGTCCTGCACAAGCGACGCAGTGCGCGATTGTGCACGACCTTGGCATGAGCTTGTGGCTGTGATCTGCGAGAATTGAACAGCGGCAACCGCGCTCAACCGTGCACAGGTTCCGGTTCTACCGACCCACCGTCGCCCCAAGCGGTTTTGAGCAATTTCACACATTGCGCTATGTGCTTCTGGGATGTTGGCGTCCCCGGGGGGATTCGAACCCCCGTTACCGCCGTGAAAGGGCGATGTCCTAGGCCGGGCTAGACGACGGGGACGCAGGCAAGGCGGACGTCGAGCACAAACAATTGATGCTAACAGTAGTGAAGCGGAACGTCAAAAAGCGCAGCGACCTAACCGAGGGCGTCATCGCCGCGCATCGTGCGGGTTAATGTCAACGACGGCGATTGCGCTCGAGTGATTGCAGGCATGTGCCGGCCAGAGGCCGCCACCACTGCCGGACTGGAGGCCGACGGTACACCAGACTACATTTTCTTAACGATGGGGGTATAGCCGTCACCGATCAAGCGGGTGCGGATGGCCTCGGCTCTTTTTGAGTCCTCAAACGGGCCGATCTGGACATGAAAGAGGCTATCGGTCGCCGTGGTCGCCACAAATACCTGGTACTGCTTTTTCTTCAGTGCAGCGACCAATGCATCCGCGTCCTGCTGCTTGCTCACTGCCGCCACTTGGACGACGAAGCCCTCCGTCGGGGCCTCCGGAGTCGCCGCGGTGGGGGTCGGTCCAGTCGAAGCGTGGGCTGCACTGGAAGGTGCACCATCAGGGGCAGTCTTGGAAGAGGGGCTTGCACTGGCAGCAGGCGCAGAGGATGTGTTGGTTGCCGTGTCCGCGGGAGCGCAACCTTCCGGCGAACTTCCGCAGCCGGGCTTCCGAATGACGACGTTTACCGGAGAAACAGGCTTGCTCGCGACAGGGCTCGTTGTCGAAGCATCGGCAGGCTGCGCGGGGACGACAGCAGCGGCAGTCGAATTCTTGCCTACAGAGTATCCGAGCGAAAAGAAGACCGCGCAGAGCCCGACCAGGCCAAAAAAAAGTCCCAGCAGCAATCCTTTTCCCAAAATAATTTCCTGATCGGGCATGAGAAGAAGTACTCAGTACTCAGTTAAAAGTACCCAGAACTGGGTTGCAAGTACTCAGTGTGACACATCTGGGAGCATTGATAAACAAAGACGGGCAGAGAACGGTGCAGCCTTCAAGCCGAAAACCGGGTGCCGGCAACTGAGTACTTCTAGCCGTGCTTTTCCGGTTGTGCCTCTGATGCTTCCATTCTCTGGAACAGTTTCTGCATGCCGGCGAAAATATCCAAAGGTAGTGGGAATACGATGGTGGTATTTTTTTCCACGCCGATTTCCGTCAACGTTTGCAGGTAGCGCAATTGGATGGTTACCGGTTCGGTTGCCAGCAATGTCCCGGCGTCCACCAGGCGCTGTGCGGCCGAAAACTCGCCTTCCGCATGGATGATCTTGGAGCGCTTCTCGCGTTCCGCTTCGGCCTGCTTGGCCATGGCGCGCAGCATCGACTCAGGCATGTCAACTTGCTTGACTTCGACGTTCGTAACCTTCACGCCCCAGGGATCAGTATGCTGATCGAGGATCGTCTGCAGGCGCAGGTTGATTTTTTCCCGATGCGCGAGCAGTTCGTCGAGTTCGACCTCGCCCAGCACCGAGCGAAGCGTGGTCTGGGCAAATTGTGACGTTTGATACAGATAATTCGAGACTTCGATCACGGCGCGATTGGGATCGATGACGCGCAGGAAAATGACGGCGTTGACTTTCAAGGTCACGTTGTCTCGCGTGATGATGTCCTGGGGCGGGACCTCCAGCGCTTCCTGGCGCAGCGACACCCGGACCATGGTGTCGAGCGGCGCAAAGACGAAGAAAAGACCGGGACCCTTGGGCTTCGACTGGACGCGTCCCAGGCGGAAAATGACACCGCGCTCGTATTCTTTCAGGATCTTGATTGAATTCAGCAAATAGAGGCCAAGGATGACGATGGGTACGAGGAGAGCAAATCCGCCCATATGAAAACCTCCTGGGGGTAGCAGCGCCATTATACGGCATGAAGACCGGGAGACTTGGAGACTAGGGGACTTGGAGACTAAGACTTGCTGCACTGCGATTCAGTACGCGGCATCGACAACTTTTCCACTGGCCGGCGCGACAATGTCGAACCGATTCTCGCGAACATCGATTTGCGTGAAGCCGACCTTCTCGACCGCAACGCCGCAAGTTCGGCTTGCGAAGGCATCGACTATGTGTTTCATGAGGCGGCAATCCCTTCAGTTCCCAAGAGTGTTGCCGATCCGTGGGGCAGCAATACCGCAAACATTGATGGCACCGTGAGCCTGCTGATCGCGGCGCGGGACGCCAAGGTAAAGCGGGTGGTGTACGCCGCGTCTTCGTCCGCCTATGGCGACCAGCCCACTCTGCCCAAGCATGAAAAGATGATGCCCGATCCGATTTCGCCATATGCGGTGGCGAAGCTGGCCGGCGAGCTGTACATGACGTCTTTTTTCCGCTGTTACGGATTGGAAACGGTGGCGCTGCGGTACTTCAATGTATTTGGCCCGCGGCAGGACCCGAACTCGCCGTACTCTGCAGTGCTGGCGAAATTTATTACACTAATGCTGAAGGGGAAGCAGCCGACCATCTATGGAGACGGCGAGCAGAGCCGGGACTTCACTTATATCGACGATGTTGTACAGGCCAATCTCAAGGCGGCCATGGCTCCGGCAGACGGATGCGCCGGGAGAATGTTCAATATCGCCTGTGGCAGGCGTACCTCCCTCAATGACACTTGCACGATCCTTAAGAAGCTGACCGGCTACGAGGGCCAGCCGGGTTACGCCGCGGAGCGGCAGGGCGACATCAAGCACTCACTGGCGGATATCACTGCTGCTGCCGCATCACTCGGATATCATCCTCAGGTGGGATTTGAGGAGGGTCTGCGGAGGACCGTCGAGTGGTACTCCGGACAATGACCCGGAGACTTAGAGACTCGTCGAACCGGCGAGTTAAGTTTTTACCGCCACTTCAAGTGTCGAAGTTCTGATCTGCTTTAACCTGTGCCAATCCGCGGCGAAAGAGTCTCGATTGTTACAATACACATTTATTCTCATTGGGGAGTTATAGATGTCCAGTAATCATGTCACGGCTGGCCTGACCAGTGAATTAGAGCGAAAGATTGAAGCCCGAAAGGCCCATGTGGGGATAATCGGCATGGGCTATGTCGGGCTGCCGCTTGCATTGTTATTTAGCGAGCAGGGAATCTCTGTCACCGGGTTTGATGTTGACCAGCGCAAGGTGGAGACGCTGACCAGCGGCGGATCCTACATTGTCCGCATTCCACCGGGCGAGGTGCAGCAGGCGCGAGCGCGCGGCTTCAGCGCCACCGCAGATTACAGTCACATCACCGACATGGACGCGGTCATCATCTGCGTGCCCACGCCCTTGAATGAGTATCGCGAGCCGGACTTGAGCTTTATTACCAGCACTGCGAATTCCATCGCGCCATATCTTCGAGCAGGCCAACTCATCGTTCTGGAAAGCACAACTTATCCTGGCACGACTGAAGAGGTCGTGATTCCGATTCTCGAAAAGAATAACCGCTCCGGACTGAAAGCGGCGCGCGATGGCGGTGAAGATGCCGGTGTGTTCTACATTGCATTTTCGCCCGAACGCGAGGACCCGGGCCGCACAGACATTGCGCGCCACGACATTCCCAAAGTCGTAGGCGGCCTGGACAAGCGAGCCAGCGAGCTGGCGTCGGCGTTATATGGCTGTATTTTCCGCCGAACGGTAAAGGTCTCCTCCCTGGCAGCGGCGGAGATGACCAAGCTGCTGGAAAACATCTATCGTTGCGTGAATATTGCGTTGGTGAATGAACTGAAGCTGCTTTGCCTGCGGATGGGAATCGATTTGTGGGAAGTGATCGAAGCCGCGAAGACCAAGCCTTTTGGGTACCAGGCGTTTTATCCCGGCCCCGGCCTGGGCGGTCATTGCATTCCCATCGACCCGTATTACCTCTCGTGGAAGGCCAAACAATTCGATTTTCAGACCAAATTCATTGAACTGGCGGGGGAAGTGAATTCTGCCATGCCGTACCACGTGGTTACGGCGGTGGCGCGTGCGCTCAACCAGCACAAGAAGGCTCTGAACGGATCGAAAGTGCTGGTTCTGGGGGTGGCCTACAAGAAGGACATAGACGACTTGCGCGAATCACCGGCGCTTACGATCATCGAATTGCTACAGGAAGAGGGCGCCGAGGTGAGTTATAACGACCCGTACTTTGCCTCAGTTGGGCATGGGCGTCATTACAACTTGAACATGAACTGTGCTCCCCTGGATAACCTGGGCGCGTACGACTGTGTTCTGATCATTACCGACCATTCCGATTACGACTACCGTCGCATTGTTTCTGAAGCGAGGCTGGTGGTAGATACCCGCAATGCCACCAAGGGGATCGTGGCGAAGAACGTTGTGCACTGCTGAAGAAGAAAGAAGTCAGAAGACAAAAGAATACAGACCTACCTCAGGAATTTGGGATTCTAACTCCTGTCTTCTAATAACTCCTGACTTCTTCTCGTTAGTCCGGCTGTTTTTCCGGCGTGGGGACCTGCAGTTCGTCGATTAAACGGTGCAGGGAAGAGCGGGCGATGCCGAGCGTTCGAGCCGCCTGCAATTTGTTGTTGCCGTGATCGCACAGCACTCGCTGGATAAGGCGCCGCTTAAAGCTCCGCACTTCTTCCTCGAAAGATGCAGTCGCACTGTCCGCAGTTTCCCAGGCGGCAAACTGTGAAGGCAGGTGTTCGACGGTGACTTCGGCAGTATCGCAGATCACTACCGCGCGTTCGATCACATTTTGCAATTCACGAACGTTGCCCGGCCACTCATATTCTTCCAAGGCGGACACGGCTGGCCGAGTGATGCGGCGCGCGGGGCGCTTATGCCTCTCGGCATAGGTTGCCAGGAACGAATGCGCCAGGACTGAAATGTCGTCGCGGCGCTCGCGCAACGGCGGCAGGGTCAGCTCAATCGTGTTTAGCCGGTAGAAAAGGTCAGAGCGGAACTGGCCTGCTTTTACCAGCGCCTGCAGTTCACGGTTCGTAGCGCAAATCACGCGTGCTTCCATGGAGCGGGCCTGGTTGCTGCCCAACCGCTCGAAGCTGCGCTCCTGCAAAACGCGCAGCAGCTTTACCTGCAATCCCGGCGACAGCTCCCCGATTTCGTCGAGAAAAATGGTGCCGCGCTCAGCCGCTTCGAAGCGCCCGCGGCGGGATGATGAAGCGCCAGTGAACGCGCCTTTTTCATGTCCAAAGAGTTCCGCTTCAATCAAAGTCTCGGGCAGGGAAGAACAGGCCACGGCCACGAAGGGCTGCTGGGCACGCTTGCTCGCCTGGTGAATTGCCCGGGCAAGCACTTCTTTACCTGTGCCGGTCTCGCCTGAAATGAGCACGGTGGCGTCGGTGGAAGCTACCTTGGAAGCAAAAGTAAACACCGCGCGCATCTTCTGATCGCAGCCGATGATCGAGACAAAGTCCCGCAGTTCCAAGCCCGATACGCGCAGACGTTCCAGTTCCCGGTTCAGGTCATGGAAGTGAGCGGCACGCCGCAGGATGATTCGCAATTCCTCCATCGGGCTGGTTTCCACCCAATGGTCATAAGCGCCCGAGATCATTGCGGTACGGGCCATAAGCCGGTCATGAGTGGCAACAAATGCCACCACGGGCACGCTGGCGGGATTGCGCACAATCTTCTGTAATTGAGCAAGACGGTTCTGGAAGTCCGCATGTTCGGGAGAAGGAAGTCCAAAGATGATGAGGTCGCACTCGGTGAGTTGTTCGTGGTCTTCGGGCGACACTTGTTCCAGCACAAAATCTTCGCCCAGTTTCTCGGCGAGGATGGCAAAGAACTCGGACCGGGGATCGACGAAATTACACTTCATTTACGGGGTCTCCCAGCGCGGCGCTTGTTTTCGGCCTGCCGAACATTATCGCATGCATTTCCGGTTCCCAAAGCTGCCGGATTACGATCTTCCATTAGAATCAGCAACTTGCCCATCTGTTCTTGCCTATTTGTACAGCCGGTACAGTGAAGTACTTTGCACCATATTGTCAAAGGCACTGCAACTTCCTGTCACTTCTTATACACCACGAATCTACACCCGCTCATATTGACGGTCAATGAATCGAGGTGCCGGGTCGGGTACTTAAGTACTGACGGGCGAGATGGCCAATAGTCATCAACTACCAAGAGCTGAACCTCAGGCAGCTTATTCGCTTGTTTCATGCCGTAAATCCCGCCGCCCGCGCCAAGTGGACGGAAAACCAACCGCGCTCGTCAGTCCACGTCCTCTCCAGCTCAAAGCCGCCCTCGCTCAAGATGGATCGCACCATTTGGAGGGTAAACTTGTGACTGTTCTCCGTGTGGATGCGTTCGCCCTCATTGAATGCCACCCGCACGCGAAGGTGGTGAATGTGGACGGTCTGCGCCTCGGTGCTTTCAAGATACATCTGCATGCGCGACTGTCCGGGATTCCACTCGGCGATGTGGCGAAACTTTCCCAAGTCAAATTCCCCTCCCAATTCGCGATTCACGCGAGCCAGCATGTTCTTGTTGAAGCGGGCAGTAATGCCGCTACTATCGTCATAAGCTGGTTGCAGGACGGCCGCACTCTTTACCAGATCTGTACCAAGCAGGAATGCGTCGCCCGGCTGAAAACGGGAGCGCAATCTCTGCAGTATGGCAATGGCTTCGTGCTGCTCAAAATTTCCGATGCTCGATCCCAAATAGAGCGCAAGCTTTTGGCCGGGAATGCGGTGAATTCCGTCGAGGTCCTGAGTGTAATCCACGACAACCGGGTGAACTCTTACGCGCGGCGAGATCGCGGTCAGCGATTCTCGCGCGACCTCGAGCGCGTCGGCGCAAACGTCGATGGGATAGTACTCAACCCGCAGTTGGCGATTGAGCAACGCCCGGATTAGAGTGCCGGTCTTGGCTGCGGTTCCCGCGCCCAGTTCCACGAGCGAGAGATTTGCCCCCGCGAGAGCAATCATTTCAGTTGCGTGAGTTTCCAGAATTTGCCGCTCTGTCCTGGTGAGATAGTACTCGGGCAATTCGGTGATCTGCTCGAAAAGAGCAGATCCTTCCGCATCGTAGAACAGAGTTGGCGGCAGGGACTTGGGGTGCCGAAGAAGACCCGCAGCTACGTCGTCCGCTATTACGCTGCGGCCGGCCTCCAGCCTAAGTGAATCGGTTGATTTATACGCGCCCATTGGCCAGCCGAATCCCCATAAATTGCCAACGCGCCTGTGGCGGGAAGAAATTGCGGTAGCTGGCGCGAATATGGGAGCGCGGAGTGACACAGGACCCGCCGCGCAGAACCAGTTGGTTGCACATGAATTTGCCGTTGTACTCGCCCAGAGCGCCTGAGGCAGGCTGAAAACCGGGATACGCTACATATGGGCTCTCGGTCCACTCCCAAACATCACCGAATAGTCGAAAAATTGCTTCTCGCTTCTCGTTCCGTGTTGTGCTTAGCGCCGTGGGATGAAAGCGCCAATTTTCCAGAAGGTTGCCTTCAACAGGAATATCTCTCGCAGCAATTTCCCATTCTGCTTCGCGGGGAAGGCGAGCGCCCGCCCAGCGGGCGAAAGCATCGGCCTCATAATAGCTCACATGGCATACCGGCTCGCCGACGTGCAGTTCGCTCATGCCTGCCAGAGTGAAGGTCATCCAGGTGGTGTCCGACCTCTCCCAAAAAAGCGGTGAATCCCAGCCATGAGCTTGGATTGCGTCCCATCCATCAGAAAGCCACAATTCCGGTCGTCGATATCCGCCATCTTCCATAAATGCCAGGTATTCGGCATTGGTTACCAGGCGGGAAGCAAGACGAAACGGCTGCAGAAAAGTCGTATGCCGGGGGCGTTCGTTATCAAAAGCAAATCCGCTACCCGCATCTCCGAGTTTGCATAATCCGCCGTCAAAAGCGATCCAGTCCAATTTCGGTGCGTCGGCGTGATAAACGACCATCTGCGAATCGCGGCCCTTATACACAGGCCGCAGCGGGTTGGTCCAGAAAGCGTGTTTGATGTCCGTGAGGATCAATTCCTGGTGTTGTTGCTCATGGTTGAGGCCCAGTTCAACCAGATCAAGCAATGCCGGCTCTTCGGTGACTGCCAGCAAGTGTTCCATCTCTTCATCCACATAGCCGCGGTAGTTCTGGGTTTCCTGCAGGCTTGGACGCGAAAAAGAGCTGCGTGTGGTCCGTAGTGGATGTGCGCCCACCTGCTTGTAGTAGGAATTGAACAGCAATCGGTAGGCAGGATCAAACGACCGGTAACCGGATCGGTAGGGAGCAAGAATGAAGGTCTCGAAAAACCAGGTGGTATGTGCTTGGTGCCATTTTACCGGACTGGTTTCCGGCGCGGACTGGACCATTTGATCGTCGGCCGTCAGCGGACTACAGATTTTCTCCGTGGTGCCGCGTACTGCCGCATAGCGATCGGCGATGGACCGGCTGGTTAGGTTGGTACGTGTAGTTTCGGCACTCTGGCACGCGGGTGATAGGGCCTGCAAACTCATACTTTCCCTGACGATGATGCCTCTCCCCACGAAGAATCGGCTCTCCGCGTAAGGGAATTGATGCCGGACATGTACTTCGAGATGCTGAAGAAATTGCTCGGTGCCAATGGGACTGACTCAATTTGCCTGGAATGATTAGCGAATCCGTTTCAGGTACGATGAAAGGCGAAGCGGCCGCGAACGGCTTTCATCCGTGCGTTTAATGTTTTGTCGGGAAGCGGCAGCCGCAAAATAACCAAGAGAGGAGATTGCGATGGTTCAAAAGGTGATCGATGTAGTCGGAGTTTCAAAGGAAAGTTTTGCCCATGCAGCCGAGGAGGCCGTGAAGGCGGCGGCCAAAACCGTCCATGGAATCAAATGGGCGCGCATTACTGATCTGGAAATGCAGTTAGACGGAAAGAAAGTCATACAATTTCGAGCTACTGCCAAGATCTTCTTTGACGTGGACCACTAAGCGGTCGAACTTGGCGG
>JBEKOS010000225.1:0-7009 GCA_049521535.1 Terriglobales bacterium
CGAGGCCTACTCAGGCGTCCTCCCGAAGGCCCTCGCGGATGAACGCTTCGCCTTTTTTGGCAAGGTACTCACCGGCACGCCGGAACAGCGTCCGCGGTGGCAGCGCGGAGTGGGCGTGGTAAACGGCTTCCTTGGCGACGTGGTCGGCCAGACCTACGCGCAACGGTATTTCTCGCCCGACGCCAAGGCCCAGGCGGAAGCCATGGTCGCGAATCTGATCGCGGCTTTTCGCAAGCGCATAGAAGGGCTTTCGTGGATGGATCCGGCGACCAAGGCAGAAGCCCAGGCCAAGCTCTCCACTCTTTATGTGGGCATCGGCTATCCGGAGACCTGGCGTGACTACTCGTCCTTCGAAGTAAAGGCGGATGATATCTTTGGCAACGTGTGGAGGGGCGGACTGTTTGACTATCACCGCAATGTCGCGCGCCTCGGCAAGCCGGTTGACCGCAAGCAATGGTCCATGACCCCCCAAACGGTGAATGCGGTGAATCTGCCGCTGCAGAATGCACTTAACTTTCCCGCCGCCATCCTGCAACCGCCGTTCTTCGATCCGCTGGCCCCGGCAGCCTCAAATTACGGCGCGATTGGCTCCGTGATCGGCCACGAAATCAGCCACACCTTCGATACGGAAGGCAGCGCCTTTGACTCCAAAGGCCGCGTCCGCAACTGGTGGACCGCTGCCGATCTGGCGCACTTCGAAGCGGCCACCGCAAGACTCGCAGCACAGTACGACACTTACAAGCCCTTTCCCGATCTGGCCGTCAACGGCAAACAGACGCTGGCGGAAAACATCGCTGATGTGGCTGGAATCTCCGCGGCGTATGACGGTTACCGGGCATCGCTGGCGGGCAAGCCCGCGCCCGATCAGGATGGATTTTCCGGCGACCAACAATTCTTCATCGCATTCGGACAAAACTGGGCGAGGAAGACGCGTGACGCCGCGCTGCGTCAGCAGGTGGCAACCGATCCGCATGCGCCCGCGGAGTACCGTGCCGACACGGTGCGCAATATTGACGCGTGGTACACAGCACTTGACGTCAAGTCTGGAGAGAAGCTTTACCTTGAGCCAGCCGATCGTGTACGCATCTGGTAGTTGAAAACTTCGGCCATGGATTGACGCGGAACTCACTGCGCAGAGAAGAAAAGAGAAGTCGATCTCAAGCCTCTCAACTCTGCGACTACCCGCGAGAATCCATGGCCGTTTCTTTTCTTACCGCAATTCTTCCATGGCTGCTTCCAGCGCCTCGCGCGGTGGGCGCACCATTTCGGGCGGCAGAGTGGCGAGCGGACGGTCGACCGTATTCAACATCTCCATGAAGTTCGGAGCGGTGGCATTCACATAGAAGATGCCTGTGAGCACCTCATCCTGGTCATGAGCCTCAGCCAGACGCTTCAACGCGACCGCCTTGCTGGTGGGGTCATAATCCGCTTCCAGCTTATGCAGGTGGAGACGCGAACCGTCATGCATGACCACGTCTAGAGCTTCGCCCGGCCCGTAATCCACCTCGATGTCGTCGAATGACGGGACAAAGCTTACATCGGTGATGGGCTCGTCGTGGTCCTTCATGAATTTGTAGGACTTGGTTGAGCCTTCGTGATCGTTGAAGGTGACGCAGGGGGAAACCACGTCGAGCATGACCGTGCCCTTGTGCGAGAGCGCGGCTTTCAGCATGGTGAGCAACTGTTGCTTATCGCCGGAGAATGAGCGGCCAACGAAAGTGGCGCCGAGTTGGATGGCGAGCGCACAGGTGTCAATGGCCGGAAGCTCGTTGATTACGCCGGAACGAAGCCTGGAGCCAATGTCAGCGGTCGCAGAGAACTGGCCCTTCGTGAGACCGTAGACGCCGTTGTCTTCGATGATGTAGATGATGGGCAGATTTCGCCGCATCAGGTGCACGAACTGGCCGATGCCGATCGAGGCAGTGTCGCCGTCGCCGCTCACGCCGAGGCAGATCAGTTTCTTGTTGGCCAGCAATGCTCCCGTGGCCACCGATGGCATGCGCCCGTGGACGGAGTTGAAGCTGTGCGAGCGGCTCATGAAGTACGCCGGGCTCTTTGAGGAACAGCCGATGCCTGAGGGCTTGATGACCTGCTCCGGTTTAACGCCCATCTCAAACATGGCGTCGACAATGCGCTCGCTAATGGCGTTATGGCCGCAACCGGCGCAGAGGGTGGTCTTGCTGCCCTTGTAATCGAGCACGCTCAAACCAATCCGGTTGGTTTTGGGCCTGGGTTGTGGAGCTGTTGTGGTAGCCATTTATGTGTCCTCCCGGGAAACATTTGGAGCGGTTGAGAAGCGGGACGGGTCGGCCGGGGAATGGAGCCCCGCCCTGCCGCGTTCCTTTGAGACGATGGCGTCGGTGATCGAGCGCGCATCGGCCGGCAGGCCGTGGATGCGCGCCAGGTTGCGCAGCTTGGTCGCTAGCTCCACCGGCAGTTCGAGTTTCAACAGATTGAGCATTTGGCCGTCGCGGTTTTGTTCCATCACATATACGCGCTCGTGCTTGCGTACAAAGTCCTCGACTTCCTGCGTGAAGGGAAATGCCCGAACGCGCAGGTAATCAGTTTCCAGACCGTACTCTTCGCGAAGCTGGTCGCGGCTCTCAATAATGGCCCAGTGCGAGGTGCCATAAGCCAGAATTCCCACCGGCGCCTGGCAGTCGGTGACCGGCGACTGCATTAACACCGGCTTGGGAACATGCAGTTTCGCCACCTCAAATTTCTTGCTGAGGCGGGCCACGTTTTTCTCGTAGTCATCCGGCCGCTCGCTGTACTTGGCTGCCTCGTTGTGACCGCTGCCACGCGCAAAGTATGCAGCAGCGGGATGATCGGTGCCGGGCAGCGTGCGCCAGCCGACGCCATCGCCATCCACATCCTTGTAGCGGGCAAACGAGCCCACGCGGTCAAGGTCCTCCTTGGTCAAAACCTTGCCCCGGTCCATCGGTGTCTCGGGATAGGTGAACGGATCACTCATCCAGTTATTCATGCCAAGATCGAGATCAGACATGACAAACACCGGCGTCTGGAAGCGTTCCGCCAGATTGAAAGCGTCGCCGGCAAAATCGAAGCACTCTGAAACCGAGCAGGGAAACAGCATAATGTGCTTCGTGTCGCCGTGAGAAAGATAAGCGGTCGAGAGAACATCGCCCTGAGAGGTTCTCGTGGGTAGTCCCGTCGACGGGCCGACGCGCTGGATGTTCCAAATTACCGCGGGTACCTCGGCGTAATACGCCAAGCCGGTAAACTCCGCCATCAGAGAAATACCAGGCCCCGAGGTGGCGGTCATAGAGCGGGCGCCTGCCCATCCGGCGCCGATGACCATGCCGATGGCGGCCAGTTCGTCTTCGGCCTGTACAACCGCGTATGTAGCCTTTCCATCAGCATCGATTCGGAAATCCTTCAAGTATTCGATCATGGTCTCGCACAGCGAGGAAGAGGGAGTGATCGGATACCAGGTGACAACCGTGACGCCGTTGAATACGGCGCCCATGGCGGCGGCGGCATTGCCGTCGATGATGATTTTCCCGTGCGTCTCGTTCATCGGTTCAATGGTGAACGGATCTGACTTGGTGAGGGTGGCGGCAAAATCGTAACCGGCGCGAACGGCGGCCAGGTTCAACTCGGTAGCCTTTACCTTGCCGCCGAACTGCTTGCGCACCGCCTTTTCCGCCTCAGCCAAATCGAGGCCGAGCAACTTTCCGGCCACGCCAACGTAAATCATGTTCTTCAACAGTTTGCGAAACCTGGCCTCGGAGGTCACCGCGGCTGTAAGTTTGTCATAGGGAACGGAGTAAAACGTCAAATCATTGCGCAGCGTCTGCAGATTAAGCGGCTCGTCGTAGAGCACCGCGGCGCCGGGCGCCAGCGAAATGACATCTTCCTGCGCCGTCTCAGAATTCATGGCGATGAGGAAATCAATTTCTTTCTTGCGGGCGATGTATCCGCGTTTGTTGGCGCGGATGGTGTACCAGGTCGGCAGCCCGGCGATGTTGGAAGGGAAGAGGTTCTTGCCGGAAACCGGCACGCCCATCTGAAAGATGGTGCGCAACAATACCATGTTGGCGGATTGTGAACCGCTGCCGTTCACGGTCGCCACCTGGATACTCATGTCATTGACTACGGGGGCACGTCGCTGGGGCATAATGCCGGCGTCGCGCTCCGCTACGGGAATCTCGGCTGTGGCCATGAATTAAGGCGTCCTTTCGTATGAAGGTGCTTAGCAGTCAGTGCTCAGTTCGTAAAAGCAAGGCAGGGGGGCCCGCAACGCTGGAAAACTGGGGACTGTATACTCCAGTTCAAAAATATCACATTGCGGGTGAAGTTGGTGGGCGGCGCACCGGCGATGGCGGATTGTCACGGTTCGAGTTTGTGGGCGGTTCCCTGCAGGGTGGTGGTCCAGTGCGCTCCATTGTCGTCGGAGAACTCGGTTTTGAAGGTGTCGGTTCCAGGAACCGAGAAGTCATTGGTCGTCCTGATCAGGTTCTTTTTGCCATCGACTCCCAGGTAGCTGCTCGGATAGGTCCAGACATTGCCCTTGATCATGACCGTGCCGTGTCCCGGTTCTGCGCCGGGACCAGCGAACGTGCCAAAGGTGTAATTTCCGTCCATGGCGCTATAGGAGTAAACCGTGAGTTGCGTCTGCTTGCCGGTCGACGTCGTGATGGCTTGCTCGCAAATCAGGAAATTGCCCTGCGGCGACCAGCGGCACTCCATGCTGGAACTGATCTTATCGGCATGGCTGAACCGGGTCTCGGGAACTGTCCCCTCGCTTTGCCACCTGCCGATGAGCGCTCCGAGTTTCCGGGTGGCGTCCTGTTCGTCTGCCGCTCTTCCCTGAATAGCGAAGAAAAGGCACGTCATGGCAACCATGAGCGCCGTTAGTCGTGTCCGCATGGGTACAAATCCTCCCGCATATCTCAAGCTCTGCCCCGCAATTTTGCCCACCACCATCTCACCCCCACCAGGAGAAAGCGCCAGTCGCGAAAGAACTCTGGCGGCTTACCTTCGAACGCGTGACCAACGAATTGCAGGATCCAGCCGAGAGCGAACATGCCGGCGGCATATGGCCAAATGCCATGAACAAATACGCTTACCAGCAGGCCGGCTATCGAAATTACAATCAGGGGAATGCCGACCGTGTGGCACATCCGGTTGACCGGATGCTGATGGCTGCCGGCATATTGCGCGATCCACTGCTCGCTGCTGCGTCCGCCTAACATCGGTCGTAATCATACAATAGCCAGCCTGGGATAACATTGGAGCAACGAGTCATGCGAGCCGCGATTCTCAATTCGCCGCAGCCCATTTCCAGTCATCCGCTGAGGATCGCGGAGGTTGCGAAACCCGAGCCGCAGCCGGGCCAGGTGTTGTTGCGCGTGCGCGCCTGCGGAGTTTGCCGGACCGACCTTCATATCGTGGAAGGCGAGCTTCCGGCGCTTCGTGAAAGCCTGATTCCCGGCCACCAAATCGTGGGCGAAGTAGTGGGCGGCGCCACCCCCGAGCTACCGTTGGGAATGCGTGTGGGCGTCTCCTGGATGGGCGGAGTCGACGGCACCTGCTGGTACTGCTGCCACGGCTCGGAGAATCTGTGTGATGCACCGACCTTCACAGGATATACCGTGAATGGCGGTTATGCGGAGTTTGCCTCGGCCCGCGCTGACTTCGTGTTCCCGCTGCCCGACGAACTGAAGGACGACGACCTTCATGCCGCTCCGCTCTTGTGCGCCGGCATAATCGGTTTTCGCAGTTTGCGGGTGGCCGGTGTGGAGCTTGGAGAGCGAGTCGGACTGTTCGGCTTCGGCGCTTCGGCGCATCTTGCCATCTCTGTCCTGCGGGCGTGGAACTGCGAAGTTTACGTCTCCACTCGCGGCGCCTCGCATCGCAAACTGGCCCAATCGCTGGGCGCCGTTTGGGTGGGCGATGAAAAGCAAAAGCCCCCGGTCGAGCTTGACCGTGCCGTGACCTTTGCGCCCAGTGGCGAGGTGGTGATTTCTGCGCTTTCCAGCCTGCGCAAAGGCGGCGTGGTGGCGATCAATGCCATTCACCTCGACCGCATCCCTCAATTTGATTACGACCGCCTGCTCTGGGGCGAGCGCCAGCTTCGCAGCGTCGCCAACATGACCCGCGCCGACGCCCGCGACTTTCTGCGAATTGCCGCCGAGATTGGCTTGCGGCCCAAGGCAACGGCTTTCCCGCTCGAGCAGGCGAACGAAGCCCTGCAGGCGGTGAAGAACGACGCAATCGATGGCGCCGCGGTGATTGTGCCGTGATTAATCAGGTTTCCTGCGGTAACGCTCGATCATGGCGGCGGTGATCTCCTGACTTGAAGGCCAATGTCCGCGCCTTTGGCCGGCATGAGTCTGATAGGCAGCTAACCGTTCCGGATCGGGTTGTACTACCTCGCTGCCCTGCAGGAACAGCAGGCCCAGCTTGTCGGTTGGCATCCGGGCCACAAGCGCCTCGGCATCCGCAAGCGCCATACGAAGCTGCGCCATCAGTGCCGTTGGATCAAGTTCCTCCGTCGTCACCAAAGCCCGCCATTCGGCCTCCGGGTAGTGGGCATTTCGTCGAACTTCGGCAATCAAACCCTCGGGAGTGAAGCCGGGAGATTTTTCGACGGCTGCCCAGACCAACGCCCCCAGCGGAAGAATAGCCTTATGGATGGTCATGAGGTCGACCAGATCCCGCACCTCACGCCGTCCGGCTGCGGCCATCACCTTGTTCAGGGCAAGGTCAACCGGGTGTAGAACATAGCCGAAGACCGCATCAGGAAGGGTGGGAAAAAATCGGAAGTCGCTGTCAGCTACCCACTCCAGGCGCGTGCCGGCGGCAAGTCGCGAGACTTCTGCAACATAGAGTGCCGGCTCCTGCCGCAGCCACTTGACGCCATATTCCGCTGCTTCAAGCGCTCGTGCGTCGCCCAGGGCTGCCGAGGCTACACGTTCTTCGCGGTCGTGGAATACATCGATGTCATGAGAGTAACGGGGAGCATCGCGGTTCAAAGGCGTTG
>JBEKOS010000226.1:0-9899 GCA_049521535.1 Terriglobales bacterium
GGATTCGAGATTCAGTTTCATTACGTCGCGCAGGAACGTGCCCAGAACTCTCGTAGCCTCGGCGTTTTCCGTTCCCGGTTTGTGGACCTGGACGGCATAATCGCAGAAGTTCGGCATCACGAGATCTTTCAACAGCAATCCGCCGTTGGCGTAAGGATTGGCTCCCATGCGCCGGTTTCCCGCGGGGGCCAGCGCCGCAAGTTCCGGATGGAACCGGCCCTGTTCATCAAAAAGCTCCTCGGCATGATAGCTCTTCATCCAGTCTTCCAGAATCTTCAGGTGTCCCGGTTTTTCCAGGTCCGTAACCGGCACTTGATGTGCCCGCCAGGTGCCTTCAACCGGCAGTCCGTCTACGAATTTCGGGCAGGTCCATCCTTTTGGCGTGCGCATCACAAGCATGGGCCAGGCGGGAAGCCCGTGTACACCGTTTGACCGGGCAGCGTCCTGTATTGCCCTGATTTCCAAAATGATGGATTCCAGCTTGCCGGCCATATGCTGGTGCATGGACTCGGGCTCGTGTCCCTCCAAGAAAACAGGCTTGTATCCGTATCCTCGAAAAAGCTGCGTGAGTTCGTCGTCCGTCATCCGCCCGAGAATCGTGGCGTTGGCAATCTTGTATCCGTTCAGGTGCAGGATGGGCAGCACGGCGCCATCCCGCTCCGGATTGAGGAACTTGTTGGAATGCCAACCGGTGGCCAGAGGGCCGGTTTCAGCTTCGCCATCCCCCACGACGCAGCAAGCCAGCAGATCAGGGTTGTCAAAGACCGCGCCGTACGCGTGGGCGAGGGAGTAGCCTAGTTCTCCGCCTTCGTGAATCGAGCCCGGAGTTTCAGGGGCGGCATGGCTGGGGATGCCTCCGGGAAACGAGAACTGCTTGAACAGCTTGCGCAGGCCCTCTTCGTTTTGCTGAATGTTGGGATAAAGCTCGCTGTAGGTGCCTTCAAGATAGGTGTTGGCGACCATACCCGGGCCGCCATGGCCGGGGCCGCAAATATAGATGACATTCAGATCGTACTTGCGGATAAGGCGGTTCAGGTGCACATAGACGAAGTTGAGGCCGGGAGTGGTGCCAAAGTGCCCCAGCAGGCGCGGCTTCACATGTTCCAGCTTCAGCGGTTCGCGCAGCAGCGGATTGGCATACAAGTAAATCTGGCCTACGGAAAGGTAGTTGGCCGCACGCCAATAGGCGTTGATAAGACGAATCTCTTCAGGAGCAAGAGGTCCCGGAGAAATGCGATCGGGCGCGGAGATTTTGGTATCCATCGAGTGGTCCATGCCCGATTGGATGCCGGGAACTGCGTTTGGTCGTCAGCCACGCACGGGGAAACGGCGAGAACTGTGGTCCCGTGAGAGCGGCGTCATAGAACTCCCTCGCAAAATTCTTTAACGGGAGAGCCCTTATGGAACCGAAGGAACCGCAGTGTAATACGCGGCCAAACCAACAAATACATAAATGAGGATACCGCCCACAATAACTACCGTGGGGACAAGGGCTGAGTCGATTTTCTGTACCGGAATTTTGCGGATATGATGGCGTAAGTCGATTAATAAGTTCGTCATGGGGTTTGATCTCATTGATATAAAAAGCAGCGACGGCCACGGCAGATCGGCTGCCAGTCTCCTGACCTGCGTACAATTGCCGCAGGCATGGTTTTCAAGCCGTCGCTGACAGGATAGAGTCTCAAGACACAGGGGCGCCGAGCAGTGACGGGAGTCGCCAGTGGTAGTGACCGCAATCACGGCACCTGAGCCGCAACGGCGCAAAGACTGGACTGGATTAGCTTATGAGGGTTCTGCTTGCCATTGACTCATCGGGGACGTCGCAGAACGTGATCTACCAGGCTCTAAGCCGTCCCTGGCAACCCGGATCGAAGTTTTATGTCTTGAACGTTGTAGACCAAAGCCACCGCGAAAAGACTGCCCCTCCGCAGGATGATGCGAATGACGCCGCCCACGTGATGGTGAAGTCCGCACGCGAGCAACTGGTTCGCGGTGGCCTGGCGGCGGACTCCGGAGTTCAATCCGGGGTGCCCAAAAATGCCATCTCCGACTTCGCCAAGACCTGGGAAGCCGACCTTGTCATGATTGGTGCGAACGGCCAGGGCGGATGGAGGCAAGCACTGCTGGGCTCCATCGCCCAGGCAGTATTGCGCACGGCTCCGTGCTCAGTGGAGATCGTGCGACCGACCTCAGCGGCACGCGCGGCGGCTTCGCCCGCCCTTAAGATCCTGCTCGCCACTGATGGTTCAGAGTTCGCGGTCAAGGCCGAGCATTCCGTTGCCGGCCGTCCGTGGCCTGCCGGCAGCCAAGTCAGAATCGTCAGCGCGGTGCACCTCTTTACTCCTGGAGCACAGGTCGTTTCGCCCACGTTCTATGCGGCGTACCCGGACATGCTGGTCGATGAGGTATGGAACCAGGCGCGCACGCGCGCCGAGGAGGCCGTCGCAGAGGCCCGCGGCATCCTTGCCTCCGGAGGACTTAGCATAGACGCCGGCAACGCAACTCCCACGGGTGAGCCTCGGGACGTATTACTAAACGTCGCCGCGGCCTGGGAGGCGAATTTGATCGTCCTGGGGTCGCATGGCGGACACGGATTCGACCATCTCCTGATGGGAAGCGTATCGGAATGGGTCGCGCTTCATGCCCAATGCTCGGTGGAGGTTATTCGTGGCTGATCGGCGCAGCCTCGCAGGCTGGAGGCAAAGTCCCATGATTTTGCGATTCGGTTCAGGCGCCATTCTAATTGTGCTCCTGGCGATTGCCGGAGTTTGCCGGCCGCAGCCGCAACAGGCCACCCCGCACGCAAACGGCATATCGATCGAGACAAAGCCGCCAACCAGCGAGGACTTGCCGGACAGCCAGCGCGTCGAGGCAGGCGAATATAAGGTGTTGAGTGAGGACGGGATTGGGCCCTTCGTACCGAACGAAACTATCGGTCCCCATCTACCGAAGCCCATAAAGAGTCGTTTTCAACTCATCTTTCCTCCGATTTCCATATCCTCAACATTAAGTATTTTGGGCTTTTGCGATGGCGTTCCGGTTCCGGTCCGATAACCTGCAATTTTCTTTCCAGCGAGCTTTCGTGTACGTCCAGCGCTCAGGATCGAAATAACCGCGTAAGCGTCGATGTGCCCATGCACCACGCTTATGGCTTCCTGTGGCCGATCTCCGCGCTTTCCCTGGCAGGCATCACCCGCTCAGCGGTTCACGATCGTCGCAAGATGACGGCCGTCGAATTGGTGCAGGTGGAGGAAGCCAGTGCGTCGGATCCAGTCGCAGCCACGGTCCTGCAGGGGAATTTGAAATACGTAGGAGACGAAACCATCTCCGTGGCTAATCGCCAGTGGACGGCCGACAAATTTGAGTTGCAGGTTCCGCTGCATCCTCCGCTGGTCTTGTGGATCTCGCCGCGAGGATTGCTACTGGCCGCGGGGACCGCGACCAAGGGCAGGTCTCAGACCCCGAGCGGCCTGGTTCTGACCGAGTTTCAGCAGTGGACGCAACCGTAGAGCCGGTTTGATTCACATTAGCCGGCGACCGAGAATTCCATCTTGCGGGTGTCATGCACCCGCCGGGAGGCGTCCTGGTCAAGCACTCGGCGAAAGAACGGGATAGCTCCCAACCCGTACGGATCGGCTTGCATTTGCCGATGCAGCGTGTCGACTCCCTCCGCAATATCTCAGGTTTCCCGCGCGCAGGCAGAATCGTACTCTGATATTATCCGGGTAAGATTCACCCCTGCGTTTGCTAGCTCGGGTGGGGTTCTCTGGGAGCGCAGATGCATTCTCACGTCAATCTGTCCGGGCTTTCCTCGGGCAAAGCAGAACCCGTACATCCCGACGCGGTATTCGAGACGCTCTTCGAATCCTCGCCTGATGCGATCGTCATCACGGATCGTGAGGGCAGAATTTCCAGAGTGAATTCCCAGGTTGAACAACTTTTCGGGTATGGCCGGAACGATTTACTGGGCGCCCCGGTGGAGATACTGCTACCCGAGCGCTTTCGATCTGCACACCCCGCCCACCGGGACAAATACGTCGCTGAATCCCGCACCCGAAGCATGGGACTCGGCCTCCAGCTTTACGGCCGGCGCAAAGACGGCAGCGAGTTTCCGGTTGACCTCATTTTGAGACCCGTAAAGGTAGAGAGCGAGACCCTCTCCATCGCCGTGGTCCGTGATCTTACCGAGCACAAGCGCATCGAAGCCGCCCTGCAACGCAGCGAAGAGAGCTTCCGCCTGCTGGTGGAAGGGGTGAAAGATTATGCGATCTTGATGCTGGATCCCGGCGGTCGGGTGATGAGTTGGAACGACGGGGCGGAACGCATTAAGGGCTATCGGGAGGAAGAAATCGTCGGTCAACACTTTTCGCGGTTCTACACTCCTGAGGATATCGAGAGCGGCAAGCCTGCCCGCGAACTGGAAACGGCAGCCTCGAGCGGACGACTGGAAGACGAGGGATGGCGGGTTCGGCGGGATGGCTCGCGTTTTTGGGCAAATGTGGTCATCACTGCCATCCGGGACGAGGAGGGCGCGATCCTGGGATTTTCCAAGGTCACACGCGATTTCACGGACCGCATGCAGGCACATGAGGCTCTCCAGCAAAGCGAAAACCGCTTTCGCGCGCTTTTTGAGTTCTCGCCCGACGCGATTGTCGCCACCGACGAAAAGGGGGTCATCAAGGAAGCGAACTCGCAAGTCGAAAAATTCTTTGGCTATCGTGGCGCTGAATTGTTGGGCCAACCGCTGGAGGTGTTGATTCCGGAGCGGTTTCGCCGCGCCGAGACCGACGCTCCAAAAGATCACGACAGCGACCGCCGGGTGCGCCCAACAGGTGTCCGGTCAGAGCTCTATGGGAGGCGAAAGGACGGAAGTGAGTTCCCCCTCGACCTGATTCTCGGTACTGTGCAAACACCTGACGGCCGGGTTGGGATCAACGTCATCCGCGACCTCACCGCGAAGAAGCACCTCGAGGAGGCGCGTAGGCGATCTGAACTGGAAAAGCAGTATCTCGACGAGGAACTTAGCACCGAGCACAGCTTTGAGGAGATCATCGGGGAAAGCCTGGGTTTGAAGCGGGTACTAAAAGAGGCGGAAACCATTGCGGCCACCGACGCAACCGTTTTGATTCAGGGAGAAACCGGCACCGGGAAAGACGTGATTGCCCGGGCCATCCACCAACTGAGTTCGAGGCGCGAACGGACCCTGGTCAAACTAAACTGCGCGGCCATTCCCACCGGGCTGCTGGAGAGTGAACTGTTCGGGCATGAAAAGGGAGCGTTCACCGGCGCCATCTCCCAGAAGATCGGGCGCCTGGAGTTGGCCCATCGGGGAACCCTGTTCCTGGATGAGGTCGGCGATCTTCCGCTGGAACTTCAGCCCAAGCTCCTGCGGGCCTTGCAGGAAAAGGAATTCGAAAGGCTCGGCAGCACGCGGACCATTCACATTGACGTCCGGCTGATCGCGGCCACCAATCGCGACCTGGCGAAAATGGTCACCACCCGGGAATTCCGGAGTGACCTTTATTACCGCCTGCGAGTGTTCCCCATCTCCATTCCTCCCTTGCGGGAGCGGCGCGAGGACATCCCCCTCCTGGTGCGCTACTTCGTCGACAAACATGCCCGCAAACTGGACCGGCGGATCGAGACAATTCCTCCGGATACCATGGATACGCTCACGCGGTGGCACTGGCCCGGCAACATCCGCGAGTTGGAGAATTTCATTGAAAGATCGGTGATCTTGTCGAAGGGGCCGGCCCTGCGCGCGCCACTGGGAGAACTCGAATCCGCTGAGGAAATTGCTGCAGAGTCCGACCCCAGTTTGGAGGCGGCTGAGCGTGAACATATCCTGCGAGTACTGCGGGAGGCGAAAGGCATTGGAGGCCCCAAAGGGGCAGCCAAGCGGCTCGGCTTGAAGAGAACGACGCTGAACTCCAAACTGAAAAAGCTGGGCATCAGGCGCGAAGACTACATATAGTCTGCGGGGCGAAATATCGTCTCGTCACCTTTCCTCGCTGGTTTCACCTTCTTTTTCCTGGAATCTTGATCCATCACGCTAACTCCAAGATTCGATACAAACTTGTCATTCCACATTTCGTCATCTCGAGTTTGGCTGCGCACTTGCCATGAGAAGAGCATGGCGCTGCACGCGCCAAATTAACCGAAGAGTCAAACATACGCTGAAGATCACGGTAAAAACGGCGTCACAGGTGGTGACGGTAACGCTTGAGGGAAGGATTGCCGGCCCGTGGGTGATGGAACTTGATAGGACCTGGCGAAAGTTGGCGGCTTTCCTCGATTCAAGGGCGGTGGAGATAGATCTTCGCGGCGTTACCTCTGTGGATGCGCGCGGAAAGCGGCTTCTGGCAGAGATTCACGAGCAGAGCGGCAACCGATTTCTGGCAGATACTCCGATGACGAAACATCTTGCTGAAGAAATCACGCACCAAAACGAAACCAACCTGCGAGTCACCATTAAAAGGAGAGGGTAAAATGCGAGGACCATACGGCTTTGAAATAAATGACAGTTGCAGCACATGCGAGCTTAAGAGGAACGGATTCTTTTGCCAGGCCACATCATCCGAGTTGACCGATCTTAGCGCGGTTGCATCGCCGGCCGTCTACCCGGCGGGTGCGTTTCTCTTTCTCGAGAAGCAAAGCGCCCGGGGTGTCTACATACTGTGCCAGGGAGAGGTCAAGCTCTCCATCAGCTCCAAGGAGGGAAAGAGAATGATCTTGCGGATCGCCAAGCCGGGGGAAATTCTCGGTTTGTCAGCGGCCCTGTCCGGCAATGCTTACGAGTCGACGGCGGAGACCCTGCATCCCTGCCAGGCGACTTTTATCCTGCGCGAGCATTTCCTGCACTACATTGCGCAGCACGCCGAGGCGTATCAGAACATGGTCCGGCAGTTGACTGCAGAATACCATTCCGCCCATGAACAATTGCGGACGGTGGGCCTCTCTGCATCGGCGCCCGAGCGGCTGGCCAAGCTGATTCTGGAGTGGTCACTGGATGGCCAGCAGACAAGGACGGGGACCAAGATCAGGATGTCGTTGACTCACGAGGAGATCGCGGAATGCATTGGCGTGACGCGTGAAACCGTCACGCGCACCTTGACCGAATTCAAGAACCGGCACCTCCTCACCCTGAATGGTTCAAGCTGGATGATTCCGAATCGCTCGGCCCTCGAGAGCCTGGTAAGCGCCTAACTGTCAGAGTCAGCGATTCGAATCGGGAACTGGCAACCGGGACGACCGCCACGCGAGCCGGTCACGCTCTGTGCGGGACCAGCGCCGTTCTAAACCGGCGTTACAACTGCCTGGCAAAAGACATGGTCACTCTTACGCCTGCGAACACGGCACGGGCAAACGCATAGTGTGCTCGATGCGGGGCTCAAATTTTGGCTGCACAGCCAGAGCCCTCGAAACCAGGCAGAGAGACTTGGCTTTCTCCAAGAGGTGAAAGGCCCGATCCCGCTGCTCCTCCTGCGAAAAGGTCAGTGTGGGGCGCAGGACAATCTCATCGAATACGTAACCGGAAGAGGTCTTCACCACGCTGCCTTCCGCCTCCACCTCCAGATCGGTGTAGTCGAATTTCGAATGGTCCGCCACCGCAAAGAATGTGGTCGTAAAGCAACTGGCCAGGGCGCTCAACAATAGGTCTTCGGGCGTCCAACGGCCCTCCAGGCCGCCGAATTCCGCAGGCGCGCTGAAATGGATGGCGCAGGGCGCAGAATCGGCCTGGGAAATGCCGGTCCGGTCTGAGGTCCACCAGGCAGTGGCGCGGCATTTGTGGTGAGTTGGCAATGGTCCGGCGGTTTTGCCGGCGAGTTCGGTCTTCATCTAATCCTCCTCGGACGTTCCGCTCTGTAGTTCAGGTGGCATCCGGCGCGCGAAAAGTATCCTGTGAAACTTTGTTTTGCGGACGATAGTGCGATCCTTTGCGTTTCAGCCTCTTGATGGTGTCGAGTAGCCAGTTTCGGAGCAACGTCCTGGCCTTTTCCGGAGTCCCGTAGCGAGACAAGGTTTCCACGGTTTCGCCCAGATTATTCAAAGGAATATGCCGGCAAGGCACCGCTTCATCCCGGTGGCACGAGGGCACAAATTGCATGAGTACGCATTCCTTGCACGGGTGCGGAGCGACCTGCCGGGCGAAATTGGGACAGGTGGGCGAGTCCTGGAATACGAGCGGGGCCTTCCAGCAGGTTTCGGCGGAAGGCTCGTACCAGCCACTTTCGAGCAGGGCCAATTCCCGTTCCAACACTTGTGCGACATTTCGACCGTCCGTATTCATATCAGGCCACCCAAATTGCTCTGTTATGCATTCTCTCCGCGGGCAACCGCCTGAACAGTGTTGCCCGTCACCCGGATTCGTGATACGAATCACAATGGGGGTGGTAAAATAACTCACAATGGATAAGCCAAAAATGCGTGGGCCCTACGGGTTGACCATCCTTGACAATTGCCTCACTTGCCAGGTGCGCGAAGAGCATCTCTTCTGCAACTTGTCCCTGGCAGCGGTCAAGAGGCTTAACGAAATTAAGTCCAGCGCAGTGTATCCCAAGGCAGCAATGCTGTTTATCGAAGGCCAGCAGCCACGCGGCGTGTTTGTGCTGTGTGCCGGCAAGGCCAAGCTCTCCACCTCTTCGCAAGATGGCAAGACCATCATTACCAAGATCGCGGAGGAGGGAGACGTGCTGGGACTGAACGCAACGATTTCCAACCGCCCGTATGAGGTGACCGCGGAGATGATGGAGCCCGGCCAGGCCAATTTCATTTCCCGCGACATGCTGATGCAGTTCCTGCGCGAGCACGGAGAAGTTGCGGTTCGGGTGGCGGAAGAGCTAAGCCGCAGCTACTACACTGCCTACGAAGAGATCCGAACACTCGGGCTGGCCAATTCCCCGGCAGAGAAGTTCGCCAAGCTGCTGCTTACGTGGACGTCCCATGCGCCCGGAAATAATGGACCGCAGCACGTTAACGTGACCCTGACCCACGAGGAGATCGCGGAAATGATCGGCACCACGCGCGAAACCGTAAGCCGGTTGTTTTCCGATTTCAAGAAGCGCGGCATTTTGCAGGTAAAGGGCACACACCTGACGATTCGTAACGAACCTGCGCTCGCGAGGCTCGTGCGCTCCTAACCAGTCGGTTGAGGCAGCGCATTTTCACACCCGGATTATCCGTTATTCAGATTCCGTCATTCGCGTGACCAAGGTCATCGGCAAGCTGCCGCGCTCCGATAAGGCTTGGACCCCGGTGACAGCCCTCACGTTTTGGCGTGATCGTGGTCACAGCGTTACTATGAGGTGTGGTTCAAAGTGACGCATAAGGGGGTGCTTATGCCCAACGATAAGTGGACGGTATTGGAACTGTTGAAGTTTGAGCTGAAGTTCCTGGAGGACGGCGGTTACGGTCGCCCGACCAAGAAGGCGTGGCAGCCAACGTACATTTTCGAGGATTCTCCGAGCTGCCTTAACTTTGACGATCCCGCCCGTACCGAACCGTGTGCCGCCTGCTGGCTGACGCAGTTCGTGCCTGCCGAAAGCCGACGGGAGCAAGTGCCCTGCCGCCACATTCCCCTCAACGAGAAGGGCGATACGGTGCATTCCCTCTACCAGCACGGGACGCAACTGGAACTGGAAGAGGCGCTGGGAGCATGGCTGCGCAAGCGGATCGCAGAACTCGAGGCGCAGGGAGAGGCGACGGGCACACAAGCCGCCAATTGACGCCCTCCGGCCTGCAGGCTGCTGCTACCTGAACAGACGGCGCTGCACGGTCCTGTTCACGAACTCACCGCGGCCTAAACCGGGTCTGCGCAGGCTGGCATGAGAATCCTTGCTGAATCGGTTTTGGTCTGCCTCGATACGCGGTTAAGACAGATTGCTTGAGAAGAAAGAGCA
>JBEKOS010000227.1:0-7002 GCA_049521535.1 Terriglobales bacterium
ACAAGTCGAAGGCCAGCTCTGACGTTCCCCCACAAATCACCACGCCCGACGCCGTCAGGACCAGCCTCGGCAAGCTGGAATTCAAGGACGGCGCGCCGAACAAAGCCACCATGGACAAGGTCTATGACAACCTTGATCTGATGCACGGCGAAGAAGCCTTCCTGAATGCCTTCCGTGGCGTTTCTCTCGAGGCTGCGCGAAAGGGTTTCCTCGAGATAGGCGCCGAGGACAACACAGTCGTCATTTTTTCGGAGCTGATGGACTCGAAGTCGCTGTTTCTGACGGCCAACGCGGACACGATCTATTTCATTAGCTTCGTCGACCTGAACAAGGGGCCAATGGTCGTCGAAACGCCGCCGCTGTCCCTTGGCGCCTTTGACGACATGTGGTTTCGCTGGGTCATCGATTTTGGTTTGCCGGGCCCGGACCGCGGCGCGGGCGGAAGGTACCTGCTGGTGCCGCCCGGTTACAAGGGCGCTCTGCCCGACAGCGGCTACTTCGTGGCCCGCTCACGCACCACGCGGGTCCTGCTGATGGGGCGGTGTTTCCTCCAGGATAACGATCCCAAGCCGCCGGTCGAGCTGATCAAGAAGACGCTCAAGATCTACTCCTACGAACCGGGAGGCTTCGGCACCAGCATCGCCACCGCTCTCACCGGCGCAGTACCATTGCTGCGCAATCCCAACGGCCAGCTTGACTGGGCCTTCCTCCGGCCGCAAGCGCCGGCAAATTTCGTCGAGGGAACTGGCAAGGTGATGAACACGATCCCGCCCAATGACTTCAGCTACTTTGAGATGCTGAACGAGCTGGTGCAGCAGGAACCGGCGGATGCCATGAATCCGGAGGTCATGGGCTCGCTTGCGGCCATCGGAATCGTCAAGGGCAAGCCGTTCAATCCCGATGGGCGGATGAAGGAGCTCCTCGAGGACGCGGTCGCCACCGCCAACGCCACGGCCCGCACGCTTGTGGTGAATCCACGCGAATCCGAAGGCTTCTATTTCTACCCTGGCTCGGGCTGGCAGAACTCGCTTTGGCCGGGTGGCTACGAATTTGAGACGCCGCCGCCGGAAATAGGTGCCGATGGCGCCGCTAAACCTTACCCCACCACGGGGGCGCGTACCCTTAACTCCCGGACCGCCTTCTTCTACTACGCCACTGGCATTACGCCCTCCATGATCATGCGGATGACGGAGATCGGATCGCAATACCTGTGGACCTTTGTGGATTCAGACAAGCACTACCTCGACGGCTCCAAGACCTATAAGGTGACGCTGCCGCCGAACATCCCGGCGGCAAAGTTCTGGTCGTTCACGCTCTATGACAACCAAAGCCGTTCCATGCTCCAGACGCCGCAGCGCTCTCCGCGCGCTGGCAGCCAGAGCTTTCCGACGCCGGCGGCAATAGCGGAATCCGACGGCTCAACCGTGATTTACTTCAGCCCGACCAAGCCCGCGGGCGTGAAAGACGGCAACTGGATTCAAACCGCGCCGGGCCGGGGCTATAGCGCCATGCTCCGCCTCTACAGTCCACTGGAACCATTTTTTGCCAAATCGTGGCGTCCCGGCGAAGTCGAACTGGTGAAGTAGCGGAGTCGGTAGAGATCAATCATAGGGGAGAACCAACCATGAAGAAATCAATGCACCTCGCGATACTTAGCCTGGCAATTGCCTCGCTCCTGTTGCCTGCGCTTGGGCAGGTGTCGCCTCAGGACCTGAAGTCGATTTCCACTCCGGACAAAGTGCAAAGCACTTTGGGTGCGCTCGAATACAAGGACGGCGCACCCAATAAGGCAACGGTGGGAAAAGTCTATGACAACCTCGACCTGATGCACGGTGTTGAAGCATTCGTAAATGCCTACCAGGGCGCTTCGACGTCGGCCATCGAGAAGGGTTTCATTGAAGCCGGCATTCCGGACAACACCGTCCTGATTTTCTCGGAGCTGATGGATTCGAAGTCTCTGTTCCTGACGGCCAACGCGGACACCGTCTATTTCTGGACCATCATTGACGCCAGCCAGGGCCCCATGGTCGTGGAGACGCCGCCCTTGTCGCTTGGCGTGATTGACGACATGTGGTGGCGCTGGGTGACCGACTTCGGCCTCCCTGGTCCCGACCGTGGCGCCGGCGGAAAGTACCTGCTGCTGCCGCCCGGCTACAAGGGTGAACAGCCCGACAGCGGCTACATCGTGGCCCGGGTTCGCACTACGAGGGTGAATCTGCTGGGCCGCGCCTTCCTCGAAGACAACAGCCCGAAGCCGGCGGTCGAGCTGATCAAGAAGACCATGAAAATCTACCCTTATGAGCCCGGCGGCTACGGTACCAGCATCGCCACGGCGCTGACCGGCAAGGTCCCGCTCTTGCGGACTCCCAACGGCCAATTGGACTGGGCATTCTTGAGACCGCAACCTCCGGCGAAATTCGTCGAAGGAAGCGGAAAGGTGATGAACACGATTCCGCCCAGCGACTTCAGCTATTTCGAGCTGATTAACGGCCTGGTTCAGCGCGAACCGGCAGGCGCGCTCAACCCGGAGATCATGGGTTCGCTTGCGGCCATTGGCATCGTGAAAGGCAAGCCGTTCAATCCGGATGCCCGGATGCGAAAGATCCTGACTGACGCCGCCGCCATTGGCACGGCCACGGGAAGAACCCTGAACTGGCGAGCGCGCGAGTCCGAGGGCTTCGCGTACTACCCCGGATCTGCCTGGGTCAATTACCTGTTCGTTGGCGGTTACCAATTCGAAACCCCGCCGCCGCAGGTGAGTTCCAGCGGGGAGGTTACACCCTATCCGGAAACCGGCTACCGCACCTTGGATGCCCGCACCGGGATGTTCTTCTACGCCACGGGTATCACTCCGGCAATGTGCATGCGCCTGACGGAAATCGGTTCGCAGTACCTTGGCGCATTCGTGGATTCCAGCGGCGAGTATTTCGATGGCGGCAAGACCTACAAAGTGACTCTCCCGCCGAACATCCCGGCGGCGAAATTCTGGTCGTTTACCGTTTACGACAACCAGACCCGATCGATGTTGGAGACACCGCAGCGTTATCCCCGAGCCGGCAGCCAGAGTTATCCGACTCCGGCTGCGGTCGCCAACTCAGACGGCTCGACCACGATATACTTCGGCCCCTCCAAGCCAGCCGGCGTGAGCGACGGCAACTGGATACAGACGGTTCCGGGAAAGGGCTGGAACACCCTCCTCCGCCTTTACAGCCCGTTGGAGCCGTTCTTCACGAAGACCTGGCGGCCCGGCGAGATTGAGTTAGTGAAGTGATCACAACACCTTGGTGCTCCACCTTCACCGTCTTCGTGCTCTTTCGCGGGCGGTCAGCGCGGGAAGAATAAAATGCGGCTTCGAGATCGAGGGCCTGGTTCGCCGCTGCCTGAAGTGAGGACAAATGATGCGTCACTGGATCGAACTGGCGTCGGTGGGAATCGAGCTGCTGGCGGTGATAACCATAGTCGGCTCCGTCGCCTTCGGCTCCCTGCGTTTTCTTGTCTCTTATGTGTCAAGACCGGCCTCAGACCCGTACCTCGCGTACAAGGAATTGATCGGGCGTTCCCTCTTGTTGGGCCTCGAATTCCTGGTCGCGGCGGACGTCATCCGCACGGTGGCGCTGGAGCTGACACCGCGGAATATCGCCATGCTGGGCGCCCTGGTCGTGATTCGAACCTTCCTGAGTTGGTCCGTGGTGGTCGAGACCGAGGGCCGCTGGCCCTGGCAAGTGAAGACCGGACCGCGGGTTTGACGGGTGGATACGACGATTGCATATGTTGGGCATCAGGGATTGACATTCGGCCGTCCCTGACGGGACTTGGACAACTGTGCTCGGGTTACCCAGGGCACCGGGGCGCAAAGAACGCGCTTCGGTGTCCGAATTGTGGGTAATCGCAAGCCCTACGGGAGGGGAGGGGCGAAGGAAAGCCGGCACAGGTGTGCGCTGGGCTATTGTCATTTCCTCTCTACGGGCGGAAAAATTCGAAGGCGAGCCAGCACACGACTGGCGTGGGCCATTATCGTTTCCTCGTTACGGGGGAGCAATATGAAGCCGAAAGAGCACATCCGCGGCCTAGGCTATTATGGTCTTCTCACTACGGGAGGAACAATACAAAGCCGAGCCAGCACCTGCATGGGCTGAGCTACTCTCGGTTCCTCCCTGCGGGAGGAAAAACGCGAAGCGGGGCAAACCTGGCGCACCCGGCCCGATGCGCGCGCTTTCGCAGCTAATCAATCAATTCGTTCGCACCCTCCTGATTGTCAAGCTGCTTCTGCTCCTCCGGGCTCAGGGCCGCCTCGCCGAGCCGTACTGTGACCTTGCTGAGGGTGCCGGTGAATTTGAACGGGACCTTGTAATCCTCGCTGACCGGAGTCCCGGTGTCTTCGCCGACATCGAAGGTCTCATCCGCCGAGACGCGGAACGGGATGGTTCGGGCAATCCTGCTTTCAGCCACTTGCTTGCCATCCACGGAAAGCGTCGCAGTGCCGCCTTTGCCGATTCCCGGCCCGTCGTACTTGAAGTCAAGGACGATGGAGTGTTTGCCGGGCGTCAGCTTTTCTTTGCTCGAAATGGTGGTGCGCTGCACCCCCACGAGGTTGTAGTAGAACACGGGCTTGTCCTTAAGCAGGCATAGGCCCAGGCCATTGAACCGTCCGCCCTGCGTTACCAGAACGCCTTCCGCGCCGCCGGTTGGGATATCGACGTCGGCGGTAATGCGCCAGGACTTGTTCTTGAAGTCCGGAGCGCTGCCCTCCGGGATGCGGACCATTCCCGGGTAGTACGTAAACTCGGTGCGCCCCTGCGTCAGGCTCGGGCGCAGGCTCACATCGAAGCGTTCCGCCCGGCTGTTGTCGAGGGGCAGCACGTTGTACTTGCCCGCTTCCGCCCAGAAAAGGTCTTTCAGCGCCTGGAGCTTTTGCGGCTCCTTGTCCGCCAGGTTGTTGGACTCGCTGAAGTCCTGTTCCACATTGTAGAGTTCCCACTGGTAGTCTTCCACCGGGGGTACCTTTCCGGCCGTTGTCCAGGGCAGCACGGGAGGCGTGGTGGCGGCAACCCATCCGTCGTTGTAAATGGCGCGATTGCCGAACATCTCAAAGTACTGTGTACGGTGGGTTGACTTCGCGTTTGCATCATCGAAGGTATACACGAGGCTCTTGCCTTCGATCGGCTTCTGCGGTACTCCGTTGAGCATCGACGGGCTCTGCACCCCGACAGCCTCCAGGATAGTCGGGTAAATGTCGATCACGCTGCTGAACTGCGTGCGGATGCCTCCCTTGTCCTTGATTCGCCCTGGCCAGGAAATGACCATACCGTTGCGCGTGCCGCCAAAGTGCGACGCAATCTGCTTGGTCCACTGGAAGGGAGTGTCCATGGCGAGGGCCCAGCCGACGGGATAGTGGTTAAATGTCAGCGGCCCGCCCAGGTCGTCGGCATGCGCCTTCACCTGTTGAAAGTCCTCAGGGATGCCGTTGAAGATGGACATCTCATTGAGCAGTCCCTGCGGCGTGCCTTCCGCACTGGCTCCGTTATCGCCCTGGATGTAGATGACCAGCGTGTTATCCGTCTCGCCCATTTCGTCAATCGCGTCGAGGATGCGGCCCATTTGCGTATCGCAGTAAGAAAGGGCCGCGGCGTACACCTCCATCATGTGAGCGTACACTTTCTTGTGGTCGTCATCGAGCGAATCCCAGGCTTGGATCTCCTTGGGGCGCGGCGTAAGCTGGGTGTCTTGCGGAACAATGCCCAGGGCCTTCTGGCGGGCTAGGATCTCCTCTCTCATTTTGTCCCAGCCCATATCGAACTGACCCTTGAACTTGGCAATCCAGTCCTTGGGCGCATGGTGCGGCGCGTGTGCCGTGCCCGGTGCGTAATAAGTCACCCACGGCTTGTCGGGCGCAATGGCATGCAGCAATTGAATGCGGGCGATGGCGTGGTCCGCCATGTCCCTTTCGAAGAAATAATTCGGCTGGTCGTGCGGCGGTTCAATAGGCTTGATGTTCTCGAAAAGCGCCGGCGCCCATTGGCTGGTGTCGCCTCCCAGGAAACCATAGAAGTATTCGAAGCCCAGGCCCGTGGGCCACAGATCAAATGGCCCGGCCTGGCTGCTGTGCCAGTCGGGAACATTGTGGTTCTTGCCATACCAGGCCGTGTTGTAGCCGTTCTGCCGCAGCACCTCCGCGAACGTGCCGGCGCTCTTCGGCATCAGGGAGTTATAACCAGGGTAACCGGTCGCCAGTTCCATGATGATGCCTGTGCCGCTGGAATGGTGGTTTCGTCCTGAGAGCAGTGCTGCGCGAGTGGGCGAGCAGAGTGCCGTGGTATGGAACGCCGTGTAGCGCAGCCCGTTCTTCGCCAGGCGGTCCATCGTCGCCGTCGGCACCGGCCCGCCGAAAGTGCTGCTGGCGGCGAAACCGACGTCATCGGTCAGGATGAGCAGGATGTTCGGCGCACCCTTGGGTGCCTTTACCTGCGGCGGGAAGTCCAGCGTGGATTCCCTGGCGGTTGCGCCGATGTGTCCTTTGAACGGCGGGTCCGGACGCGGAAGCACATCCTGCGCCTTGCTAACGCCAAGCGGCGCTAATACGGCTGATAGAGCCAACATTGCCGTGCCCAGTTGAGTTCTCATCGCTTCACTCTCCTCTAATTTCGTGTTCGGTATTCCTGAGATTGTATTCGTTTTCAGTCACGGCATGAAAGAGAAGCGCGGACCTCCAGGCCGGCCTCCCAATCCTCCTCCGGCGCCGATGACCCGGAGCGTCTTCATTCCCGCTTCGCCGACGTCGACTACCTTGAAGGACTCAGAAAGGACTTTGATTGTCCGCACCCTTGATTCCGTGGGTTGGTTGATCGGCGGCCCCAAAGGTGCGGCCGCTAAACTTGGCTGTAAGCGCACCACGCTAATCCACAAGATGCGCAAGCTGAGGATCTCCCGCCCTCCCCTTCCCGGCAGCCAGGACGTTGTGGATCCCGCATCGCTGGAGCCGGACCCTTCGTTGTCCGTGCAGTA
>JBEKOS010000228.1:0-6992 GCA_049521535.1 Terriglobales bacterium
ACGGCTCCTTACACGATTTCGATCTTCGCATTGGCCCGCAGGTGCTTCGCCAGCTCCGAGCGCAGCCGCTCGTATTTGGCCTTCTGCAACTCCGTCTGCAGTTCCCCCTTAACTTCGGCCAGACTCTGCTTTCTCGCCGCGTTGTGTGCATTCAGCCGAAAAATGGTGAAGGCGTTCTCGATTTGGATCAGGCCGCTTACCTGTCCAGGCTGCATCGCCAGAGCTGCCTTCACCACCTGGGGTGGCAGCTTGTCTCGGCCCACGGCTTTGTGGTCACCCATATTGACCCGGAAGTCGTCCTCAGAGATCTTCTCCGCCAATAACCCAAACTCTTCGTAGCTGTGCGTTGCCTTGGCCTGGCGCAGCGCCTCTTCTGCCCGTTTGCGGCTGTCCTTCGGCGCATCGGCGCCGCCATCCTTCGGCGGCAGGATGGAGATGCTCTGTATACTGAAAGACTCGGGCTGCTGGAAGCGCGCCGGGTTCCTGTCGTAGTAGGCTTTAACCTCGGCCATTGATACGGCAGACTTGTCTCCAACGTCAATCTTCAGGACTTCCTCGATCAATAGCGAACGCTGGATCTGCTTGCGCAAAAGTTGGCGCGAGCCGTGCAACTCTATCTTCAGATACTGCTCATACTCGTCAGGAGTATTGAACTGCTTGCGAAATTCGGCCTCGGCGCGGTCTAAACGCTGCGCAGAAATCGTGACCTTTCGCCGTTCCGCTTCCTGGTATACAAGTTCTTCAAAGATGATCATCTCCAGCGCACCCTGGCGAATGGCCGCTTCCTGCGTTTTGGGAAATCCATTATGCTGCTTGGCATAAGGAAAGATGGAATACATCTCACGCAGGAGGTCGCGGTCTGTGAGCACCACCCCATTGACCCGTGCTACCGGCTTGTCACTGATTTGAAGTGCTGACGCCGTAGCGGTAGCCGACGGCGCGATTCCGGTCGGGGCATGAGAAGCGACTTGGGCCTCTGCTGAAACCATCGCCATTAGGACGATGCAAGCTGAAAGTTGGTATTTCATGAGTACCTCATTGCCAAAAAATAAGGGGAGAGATTCGCTCTCTCCCCCAGGGTTCAGGCGGTCTCAACCTAGAAACTGGTCCTGATGCCGTAAGTGTTGTTGGATTCGTTCGCCTCGCCAAAGTGGCACTGGCGGCAGAACTGCGTGGTCGAAGGTGCAGTCGTGCTGGAATAGGTTTGATTGTTAACGTCATAAGGAGCGTTAACGAAAAAGTACGTTTGATAGAAGCCGGACGTTGCGCCCGCGATCGGGCTGGCCGCGCTGGCCGTGTAAATGGTCATGACGTGCTGGTTGTGGCAGGTGGTGCACATCACATACGGCTTGCCGGCGCTGTTGACGGCATAGGGGTTGCCGTGCGCTCCAGGCGCCAGTTCCGGATACCCGTAATTCGCTACAAACTGGGCATAAGGCGTATTCGGAGTCACAGTAAACGCGTTGTTGGCCCAGACCAAGCCATTCGATGAAGTGCTGATGGTGGCGTTCATGCCCACCGGGTGATCGTTCTGGTAATTGCCGGCAAAAGTGCCGTCATTGCCCAGCAGGGTTGGAATCGGATTGGTGCCGTATGCGGTATTCGTCAACAATCCAATCGATTGTTCGTACGATACGCCGGTCATCATATTGTGCTGGGTCAGGTTGCCGTCGTGGCAGCTCAGGCAGAGCATGATGCCGCCGGTGTCAGGGATGGCGCTGTTCAGACTGGAGGGCAGAACTTCGACATATCTTCCGCCGTCGCCGAATGCCAATGTCTGGCCGTACAGTGGGCTGGCATCCTGGCCCCACAATGCATAGGAGCCAGTATCGGTGCCGGATTTTACCGTGTGACCGGAACCATATGCGCCGCTGTGCGGTGAATGGCAACCCGCGCAGCCGCGGCCCTGGTTATTATGTGCGCCGAGTACGTCAACTGTTGATGTCGCGTTTTGCGCCACCATCAGCCCCGAGACGGCAAGGACGAAGAGCACTAATACAACCAATTTCTTCATAAAAGTAGAACCTCCTGTTTAATTGCACTACTTTAGATCTTCTGGAGGCTTAGGCCAAGGCTGCGAGTTATTTGCAACCGCCCCCGCCTCTAACCTATGCAAGTGCCTAACCGAACTCTGTTGAGGTCGCGGACGAATCTTCGATTCGTTGTAACCCGATGATTATAAGCACTGTGTACCATCCTCGCCCGGTTTGGCCTGGAACTCTGCTGGAATCTCAACTGGGGGAAATGAGCCATGGCAAGATCGTCGGTTGGTTAAATCACGCAGTTGGCATCAAATTTCTCCGCAAGTGACTGGGTCAATGGAAGATGTTGAGAAATTCAGCGTTGAGAAATGCAACAGGCTCGAAATCGCAAGGCAGCTTGGGATAACACGGACCCATGAGAACTAGCACAATTGCGGTAGCAAACTCTGCGCCAATCTATTTAATTTTGTCTCAACCCGCTTTTTAATTTACACGGCAAAGACGGCATTTAGACTGGGGTTCTACTTGCTTTGCGGCGCCTGTGCCTGGACATTGGACGTTGCAGATGATGCCGAGTCCTTGTCGCTGGAACCCGCCTTCTTCTCCCGCAACTCCTCTTTTTCCTTGCGCAACTTGTCCGCCTCCGCATCGGTCACATACTGGAATTCCTGCACCCGTCCGGCGAAAATCTCGGAGGTGAAGACGCGGTCTTTCTTGTCGATCATGATGTCGACCAAGGCCTGAAACATGCCGGGAAGTAGTCCGTGTCCGCCGAAGCTAATAAGCAACTGCTCGTCCTGATTGAAAACCTGCACGTGGTCCTGCATTCCGTCCGCTACCCAGATATGGTCATCGCTGTCAATGGCAACGCCCTTGGGCCGTGAAAAATATCCTGGTCCGTCGCCGGCCTTGCCAAAGGCTTTGATGAACTTGCCGTCGCCATCGAAGATCTCGATGCGGTTGTTGAGGGTGTCGGCGACATAGAGATTGCCGTCATGGTCTACTGCCACTCCCGACGGACGGGCAAAGTCTCCGGGGGTGGTAAGGGCATGATTCTTTCCCCCAGTGCCAATCCGGCGCTTAAGTTTGAGAGTGTCGGCGTCGTAGACCAGGACCTGGTCCTGTTCAACATCAGCAACATAGAGAAGCCGGTTCTCGACATCAATGGCCAACCCGCCAGGGCTCACGAGTCCGTCAGTTATGACATCTTCCGGCTCGTGCTTGGCATTGAGCACCAACACGTGCTTCAGCCCGGGATCAGAGACAAAAAGCCGGTCATTATCGTCCATGGCCAGGCCGATGATGCGGACAAAATGAGCATGAACGCTGTTTTTGATAAGTTCCACATCCCGGGTTTCGGTATTAAAGATAAAGATGGCGCCTACTTTTTGGTCGGCGACATACAGATTTCCTTTGGAATCCACCGCCATGCCGTAGGGTTCTGCGAGTTGGAAGAGTACCTTTGGATTCTCGGCGGCGGTCTGGGTGCCGGCCAGGCGATCCATCCAGGATTCCTTCTTGGTCTTGGGCGTTTCCACCTGGGAAAGCTTCTGCGCGGCAAAAAAAGCCTTGTACTTGATGCGGGCAATTGCCGGCGGGTTTGGCCAGACTATTTTGGAATAGTCGATGACCGGAGGCGGCTTGGGCGGTGTGGAATCCTTCTTATCACCGCCGAAAGCATGGAACGGCGATCCGACCTCCAAAATCAGGATCAGCAGCAACGCCAGATATCCTTGGCCGCTGCGAGTCACATTTGGTCGAATGGTAAACATCTAAGTCATTCTCCTACAGCGAACTATCGCACATTCAGATTCTTATGGCAGGTGGAACAGAATGCCATGTTATTGACCTGGTCCTTAACCAGCAAGTCAGGCTGAGCTGAGGAGTGTGGCTGGTGACAGGTCAGGCAGTTCATCGGAGTCTTCACTTTACTGGGATCCGCGGGATCCTTCAGGTCAGAAACCGGGTGGCCGTCCACAGGGTGGCCCATGCCAAACTTCAAGGGAAGCACCACAACCTTGTTTTTTCTGAAATAATCATCGGGAAGTTTCACGCTGCCATCAAAGATGGTCAGTAGGTGCTCATTCTCCAGTCTTTTCGGCTCAGAATCCGGCCCGTGGCATTCGAGACAGAGTGCGTTCGTGCTCCTGGCGCGCAACAGATGCTCGTTGTCTCCGCCGTGAGGCTGGTGACAGGTGGCGCAACCCTGACCGAAAGCCGGCTGGTGGTGGTATTTTTTCTTCGCCTGGTCGGCAATGTCGCTATGGCAGCCCAGGCAGATGTCGACCGAATTGGTTTTGGGCAATCCGGGCTGTCTGCTGGCGTGAGGACTGTGGCAATCGGTACAGTCGCCCGCTGCCCCCGGATGCGGGACCTTTGCCGCATCGATGAACTTGGCCTTTTCAGCGTGGCAAGTCACGCATAGCGCCCTTGCATCCTTCTGCGTCAGCACGACCTTTCCGTCCTTAGCCGGCGCGTGGCAAACGGCACATTGCGCGCTGGCAAATGGCGGATGCGTGAATTTCGCCAGCAGCTTGGGAGCGGCAGATTCATGGGGATCGTGGCAGCTCACACAGTTAGCAGTCTCGAACGGCTGGTTATGGTGCGCTTTCTTCAGGTCGGCGCCTGCTACATCGTGACAGTCTACGCACAGCGCCGGCGGCGCCTTGGTGAGATGAAAGTCGAACTCAGGTTTGCCAATCTCGCCTACTTTGTGCGTGACGTGGCAGGTTTCGCAACCCATGTCGAGGGCCGCGTGCCGGCTGCCTTTCGGTGGGACATTTAGGCCGGTCTTATGGCAGCTCAAGCAGAGGTTCGTTTTCTCATCGCCCGAAGTGGGCTTTAGTAGCTGGTACTTGTTGTCGGAGGAGTGCGGATCGTGGCATTTCACGCAGTCGCGCACCGCCGGGGGATGAACGGTGCCCTTCAAATCGGAGGCATTCTTGTCCGCGTGGCATGTCAGGCATAGTGCATACGGAGTTGTCGTGATCAGCTTTACGCGAGTGACATCCTTGTTGACTCGAATCTCGTGGCAACTGGTACAGCCCATGGCAATCGCTGAATGGACCGCCTTGCCAGTAGACTTATCCGCGTGGCAGGCGATGCAGGTGGAGGAATCCGCCTTCGGATCGAGCGGGACCGGGTGTTTCGCTGCTGAAAGTTGTCCGGTGAGCAGGAGCGCCGTGGCAACACAACGCAACGCGTATGTCATGTAAGGAGTCCTTGGACTCGCTTTAAATGGACGCAACGTCAATCTGGTCACTTCCTCACCGTCTCCGAGTGCACGCGTCTTGCCTTTGCATTTCGCGTGGGCCCATTTTGATCAATGTTCATAACTGATTATAGTGGAGCCAATTACACTGCAAGTATCACAACTTTGAGTGGTCGCGCTTGTCCGGTGGCACCGCGGTTGGGGGCTTATGCCGCAGCGGAATGGTCAAAATGACGCAAGTTCGCTGCCGTCCACGAGCCAGGCTCCGGTAGCTGCCCGGCTTCTTCCGGGTACGCCGGGACCAACGGGCGCTACGAGACAGCTTGCTCAGAGTGCTGGGCAGCACTCAGTGGCACCTAACAATACTGATTGGTTGCCAATTATCACCGGAAGGGGCATTCTGGCCGAATTGGGACTCATACTCCATGGTTAGCGTGAAATTTCGGCAGGGTACTCTGCTCGCCTGTGTGATTTGGCTCACTAACGTGCCGTTAGTCTTGCAACTTGGCCACTTATCGTCTTGTTTTTCAATTACTTGATAACGCCGTCCACATTGGTGGGAAACGTGCAATCTCTCAACAAAGAAGGGGAATGACATGGCTGCAACCACCCATTCCAGAGCTCGAAAGATTTGGCAGACACTCGGCGCAATTAGAACTGGTGTAATTCTGCTCATTCTCGTCGTCATCATTTCAGCGGCGGGAACGCTGATCCTACAACGTCCGGTGACCGATGACGCGGAAATGCAACGGGCTTATTCGCCCGCAATGCTACGGCTACTCGATGGGCTGGGACTGTCCGACATTTTTCATGCCTGGTGGTTTGTTCTGCTGCTCAGCCTGGTGAGCCTAAGCATCATTGCCGCTTCCGTTCAGCGCTTCCCGAATTCATGGAGATTTTTTTCACGCCCGTATAAGAGTCCCGACGAAGGCTTTCGCAAGGCGCTGGCCAACCATGCTCTGATTCCGACAAAAGATGGGGAAGCGGCGTTGAGCATAGCCGAACGGGTGCTGCGAAAGTCCGGTTACAGGCCGGAGCGGATTGTGCGCGAGAACAGCTTTTCGCTTTTCGGCGAACGCAGCCGCCTTTCCGAACTCGCAGTGTATGTGGTGCATGCAAGTTTGCTTCTCATTTTCCTGGGCGGCATCGTGGATGCATTGTATGGCTGGCGCGCCTACATGTCGCTGACCCGTGGGCAAATGTCAAGCCAGGTGGAGATGCAAAACGGCAAAAAGCGCGAGCTGCCGTTTTCAATCCGGTGTGATGGAGCCGGCCAGGAGAACTATGCAGACGGCACTCCAAAACGCTGGTGGTCTGATTTGGAGGTCCTCCAGGAGGGAGCAGCCGTACTGCATAAGCAAATCGTCGTAAACGACCCCCTCGTCTATCAGGGCATTCGCTTTTATCAATCGAACTTCGGTAAGACCGGAAAAATCGACAAGTTGGTGCTCACAGCCACCCCACGCGGTGGCGGGGAGCCCAAGGACATCACCATCGGCCCGGACGAGACAGTTCCGCTGGATCCTGATACCACGGTTCGCCTTGCCAAGTTCATTCCCGACTTTGTAGTGCGCGATGGTCAGGTTTACAGTCGCTCCAACGACCTGGAAAATTCGGCGGCCCACTTTGTGGTGGCATCCAAAAAGTCAGGGTTGTCCGTTGACTACTGGTTGCCCCCGATTCCCGGCTTTGAGCAGAATGACACTTCGCCATACGCATTCGAAGGTAAAGATTTGCAATTGGCCTACTTTACCGGTCTTGAAGTTTCGCATGAGCCGGGACAGTGGCTGGTTTGGGGG